>JAGBHJ010000265.1 GCA_017935525.1 Clostridia bacterium
ACAGGACGGCTGTAACAATTTCTGCAGCTATTGCATAATTCCATACGCAAGGGGTAGGGCTTGCAGTAAGCCCATGGAGCGCGTGCTGGAGCAGGTGGACAGAATTATAGCCCAGGACATAAAGGAAATAGTGTTGACAGGCATTCATATAGCATCCTACGGAAAGGACATCGGCGGATACGGACTGACGGAGTTGCTGGAGGCTATACACCAAAGGACCGAAGGCACGGGGGTAAGAATTCGCCTCGGGTCGCTTGACCCCAGAGTGGTGACGGAGGACTTTGTAAAGAGAATATCGGTGCTGGACAGGATATGTCCACAGTTCCATCTTTCGCTCCAAAGCGGATGCGACACCGTGCTGGAAAGGATGAACAGACACTATACTGCCGAGGAATATATGGCAGGGGTGGAGCTGTTGAGGAGGTACTTTGACTCACCGTCCATCACTACGGATATTATAGTGGGCTTTCCCGGGGAAACAGAGGAGGAATTTGCCCAAACCTTGGCTTTTGCACAAAGGGTGGGCTTTGCAAAGATACATATCTTCCCGTATTCCAGACGTGACGGTACTGTGGCGGCAAAAATGAATGATCAGATACCAAAGTCCGTGGCATCGGAAAGGGAAAAGCGGCTGAGTGCGGTTGAATCTGCCACAAGAGGAGCGTATATTGCTGCTACCGTTGGCAAGCGCGTGCAGGTGCTGTTTGAAGAAGAAAAGAATATTGACGGCGAAAACTGTTTTTGCGGCTATACACCACAGTACGTCTACGTGGGCGTCAAAGGGCAAAAAGGGCTGGAAAACACCGTCAGATGGGTAAAAATAATCGGATATAATGATGAGCTTGCCATCGGTGAGCTTGAGGAGGGCGTATGAATGAGGATCGGATAAAAAAATTAGACGCCATTAGGCCGATGATATCAAATACTCCGCTGTTGGAGATAGAATATAAATACAAGGGTCGCCGTAGGGTGATATTTGCCAAGGCGGAGTATTATAATCTTACGGGAAGCCTTAAGGACAGAGTTGCGTACCATATCCTGCGCAATGCCTATGAGAGAAACCGCATCAAGCCGGAGGACGTAATAGTGGAGGCAACCAGCGGTAACACGGGTATATCGTTTTGTGCGCTGGGCAGGCTGCTGGGGCATAAGGTGGTTATCTATATGCCTGACTGGATGACCCAGGAGAGAATAAATATCATGACCAGCTTTGGTGCCCAGGTCATAACCGTTTCAAGAGATGAGGGCGGTTTTTTGGGTGCTATCAAAAAGACGGAGGATATAGGGAGAGCAGGCGGAGTGTTTTTGCCCAGACAGTTTTCCAACGAGGAGAACACGGAGGCTCATTACCTTACTACGGGCGTGGAGATAACGGAGCAGCTGGCAAGCATTGGCAGAGTGGCAGATTGCGTTGTGGCTGGCGTCGGCACGGGAGGCACCATTATGGGTGTGGGCAAAAGACTTAAGGAAGCAAACCCCAACTGTAAGATATACCCTCTGGAGCCGTTGAACTCTCCCACGCTTTCTACGGGTTACAAGATAGGAATGCACAGAATATACGGAATTTCCGATGAGTTTATTCCTCCCATATTAAAAATGGACCAGACGGACGACATTGTGTCCGTGGATGACGGTGATGCCATTGCAATGGCGAGGATGATATCCGAGACCCTTGGAATAGGCGTGGGCGTTTCCTCGGGAGCAAACTTTTTGGGATGCGTGATGGCACAGGATAAATTGGGTGACGACAGCACCGTGGTGACGGTCTTTGCCGATGATAACAAAAAATATCTTTCCACAGATTACGCCAAGGATATGACTCAGTTGAATGGCTATATTTCCAAGGATGTGGAGCTGGTGGGGGTAAGGGCATACAGGTGACGGCAAGCTTGCAAAAGCCCGGGACCGTATATAAAGCTGTACCGAGAGCAGTAGGACGGAGGATATCTTTATTCTCCGTCTTTTTTGACGAGAGAGAGTAATTTTTCATTATTTTGTGAGAAATTATGGTTAAAAATGTTACATTTAACATTTAACGGTCTGAAACAGATACATATTGTTCTTAATGTTGGAAATATTAATAAAAAGTTCACACTTTTTCTGTAAAAAATATTGATTTACCTATTGACATTTTTACGGAAATGTGTTAATATGTATATACAAAGATCAACGAAGGGAGTGATCTGATATGTTTCTCTGATCCCATAACAATTATATTATCGAAAGGAGAAAATAAGCATGAAATTAACACTCATAACCAAGGGCTTTAAGCCGGTTGACGAATACGCAAATCTTGAACAGATAACAGAAAAGAAATACTCCAAGCTGGATAGGTATTTTAAGGACGAAACAGACATTACTCTGGTAATAAAGTACGAGCATGACATTTACAAGGCTGAGATAACCATTCCGTACGGTGGCTTTGTGTTCAGAGTGGAAGAAGCAAGCGACGATGCTTATACCGCCGCAAACGTAGCGTTGGACAAAATGGAACGCCAGATAATCAAACAAAAGAGCGTTTACAGAAACAAATTTTACGGTGATGACTTCAGAAATTTCCCTGTGTCCGACGAATTTGACGAGGTAGATAACGTTGAATCCAACGTGGTAAAGCATAAGACATACACCACCAAGCCAATGCTTGTGGATGAGGCTATATTGCAGATGGAGTTGACAGACAGAGATTTTTACGTGTTTATGAACGGATCTACGTTTGAGATCAACGTAATATATAAGAGAAAAGATGGAAAATACGGTCTTATTGAACCGGATTGATCATAATGACCTTTCTACACACGAATATGTGCGAGTGTGGGGCTTTGAGATATCTCAAAGCCCCGTGCTTTGTGGAAAAATAAAACAATTACAAATGAGAGGAGGTGTGAGGCATGAGAATAAGAAGATCGATAGCATTGTGCCTTGCGTTGGTGGTGATGCTTTCCTCCGTGATGCTGACGGGCTGCCGGCCTGAGTCAACGCCGCCGGAGGGAATATACGCACTTTTTGCTACGGATTATGACCCTGTGGAGGATGCGGGTATCGTGCCCTATCTTGAGGCGATAAAGGTGGAAAACGGCAAGGGCGACAAGAGAATAGAAATAACCTTTGAAACAAATACGGCACAGGAGCTGTTTAAGTCAAAATACATAATGCCGTATCACGAGATCGTAAGGGAACTGAATAAGTCCATCGTTATGTTTGCATCGGAGCAGGAGATAGAAATGTTTAACTCTAACCCCATGGGCTGGACGGTGCACGAGTGGAACTGGAATTACGACTACAACGAGGAGCATAGCTTTTGGTATATAAGGCCTGCAAAAAAGCAAGAGTAAAGAAAAGCACTTATGAGAACGATCAGATCGTTATCATAAGTGCTTTTTTTATGCTTTATTATCTCATCAGCTCGCCAATGTCAAAATACTTTAACATCTGCGGCATTATGAGGGGGAGATCGTTATTGTACGCCCTGCCCCAAGGCTTGATCAATTGGTCATAAAGGCTGGTGGGCACATTGTCGTATATTACGTTGACGTTTTGATTGAGGAATGCGGCGATAACACCGTATATGCCGTGACTGCCACAGCAGTAAAGGGTGATATCCTGCTCCTTTTTGCCGAATACCTCGCCCAGCATTTCTATGGCGCGGAGGACGTCGTGACTGCGCAGAGCCACAAGGCTGTCGGAAATATACATAAGGTCACAGCACAGCTTGTAAAGGGTCTTGTACTGACCGCGTATATTGCCGTCGTTTATGTTTGCGGCTTCTATGTAGCCCATACCGCTGACGTCAAGAACCAGCACCTGATAGCCCTGTGCCAGCTTGGAACGGATAAAGTCCTCGTGAGCATCTATGGCGGAGCAACCGTCCTCCCAGATGGCAATTATAACGGGAAGCTCCCTTTCGTCAGAGCCTGACGGACGGATCATAAATCCAAAGTTGAACAGATCCTTTTGTGAGTGCCACATAAGGGGAGTGGTGACGATGCTGCCGTCGTCAATAACGTTCAGCTTGCGGAGGAAGAAATCGTAGGGTGATCTGTATGAATACACCTTTTCCTCCAGCCATTCTGCGGCGCGGGAGAGCCTTTCCTCGGGGTCAAGACTGTTGCGCTTTTGGAGCAGACGCTCTGCAATGGCGTTGCTTTCGTGATGGATGGATACAGCATCGGGGATCTCGCCGATCACTCTGCCCGACCTTGTGTTGTAGAAGGTGCTTTCGGGCTTAAGGGTGCAGTTACACTCGGTAACGGCTATATCCTTACCCAAAAGGTATTTTGCAAAGAATTCCGCAGCCCTTTGCGCAAGGTAGGGGGTGTATGCGTGGCCGTAATCGTCACGGAACCAATGGAGGTCGTCCTTTTTGCCGTACATATCGTAAAATCTCTGCGCTTCGGCAACGGTGTCCCTTGTGCCCTCAATGGTAAAGAAGTCGTAATTTACGGAGAGTATTGCCAAGGGCTTGGGGGCAAAGTGCATTATGGGGCTGATGTGGTCGTAGCCCAGTTCAGTCATGCCGTACCATATCTGCTCGGAGTCCTGGGGGTTGCCCGAATACATATAGGATTCCCTGCTGGTGACAAATGTGCCGGGGGCTGCTGCCGCAATTCTGTCGTCAAACGCCATCATAGCCATTGTCTGGGTACCGCCGCCGGAGTTGCCGGTAACGCCGATCTTGTCGGGGTCGATCTCAGGGCGTGTGAGCATATAGTCCACAGCGCGCATCTGGTCACAAAGGAAGTATCTTTCCAAGAACTTGCCCGTTGCCACGGTGGGGATGCCGTAGGCATCGTGGTCATAAATACAGGGCTCAATGACGTACTTGCCTGCATCTGCGTCGTAATAGCTTACTCTTTCCAGCTGACCCGGAGGGTCGATGGCAAATACTATCAAGCCTACCTTTGCCAGAGTGTCGCACACGGTCTGGTATGCGGGGTATGCTCTTGCATCGTCACTATGTCCGCTGAGAAAAAGCACTGCGCCCGTGGGCTTTGTGATGCCGTTGGGGATGTACATGGAGCCCGTGACGTAAACGTTTTTTCTGGAGTTGAATATTACGTTTTCTATTTTGTAATCCTCAAACTGATGGGTAGAGGTCACCCTTGCGTTAAGCGGGGTGTCGTCAAAGGGGATGCCGCCAAGGTTGTGCAGAAGCACGTCCTTCATTGCGGCGTTGTATTCCTCCAGCTGTCTGGGGATGTTGATTGAATTACGGGTCTTTTTTGCGGAATCAAAATAATTCTGCGATCTTTTGTAGATATGGTCCATAAGCTGATTCTGCATGCTGTAAAAATACTGCACAGAATTCTTGTCCAATAATTTGATTGACATAATGCCTCCGATTTATCTGTTGTGCAGAGGGGTATATTCTCTGTCGGTCTTTACGTTTATATATGCAGGGCGGATGATCTTTCCTGCGTTTTGTATTTCCTCATTTTGCTGATACTGATGAATATATTATATACAAAAGGGTGAAAAATGTCAACTGAAAAATTTGTGGGAGGGAAATATAAAAATACAGTAAAAATTTTGAGAAAAGGGGTTGACAATATACATATATATGGTATAATATAATCAGAAAAGGAATAGTACCGCTGACAACGGCGCTACAAGGTGAGTTTACGGCACACAGATGTACCCGTTGAAGGGGAGACTGTGTGCCTTTTTTAATACAAAAAGACAAAGGAGAGACTAATATGAGGAAAATGGTTTTGGCAATGGTACTGGTGCTTTGTACCGTGCTTGTAACTGCGTGCGGTGTGATAGAACATCCTCGGTTTATAACAGAAAACAAGGTGTTAGAAGAGGGGTATTACGGATTTACAGAACTTATTGAATCTGATTTTGAGAAAGAACAATACATAGTGATTCAAGATCAAAATGCATGGCTTAGCGAAAAAAAGGTCAAGTTCAAGAAGGTCAAGCTGGTCAACGACGCGGGTAAGCAGATGTATTTGATACGCTCACATCATTACAACGATGAAGCGTACACACAATCTGTACTTGACGCGGCAAAGAAAAAATGTACGGATAGAAACATTGAAGTATCCGACAATGTTGTATATTATGAAAATGAGGATACAAGATACTTTTTTGCATATCTTGATGATGCTTTGTTAAAACAGATACAATTGTCGGGATGCGAGATTTGGTCACCACTTATGGAGTATTACTACTCCAAAGAAGATGGAAAGTGGTATTGGTCGAGTTATCTTGGTGAGCTTTACAATTGGAGTATGGCTGAATAAGAATAGTACAACTGACAACGGCGCTACAAGGTGAGTTTACGGCACACAGATGTACCCGTTGACGGAGAGGCTGTGTGCCTTTTTTAATACAAAAAGACAAAGGAGAGACTAATATGAAGAAAATGGTTTTGGCAATGGTACTGGCGCTTTGTACCGTGCTTGTAACTGCGTGCGGTGTGATAGAGCATCCGAGCTATATCTACTCAGAGGCAGAGCCTCACGGATATTATGGCTTTACCGAAATAGACGGCGATGCTCTTGAAACGGTGCAATATGCAAACGTACAGGATCAGACTGCTTGGTACAGCGACAAAAAGGTAAAATTCAAAAAGCTGAAGCTTGTAAACGAGGAGGGCTTGCAGCTTTACTGTGTTAGCGCATTTTATTACGGCGATGAGGATTATTTGCAATCCATCATTGATACTGCAAAAACCGAATGCGGGTACAGAAACGTTGAAATATGTAAGGACAATGTGTTCCGCGACGACAGCAGTTACAGATACTTCCTTGCATATATGGACGAAACTGAAGTACAACTGATCGGCGATGCGGCGCAGGTTTCCATAACGCCGGTTCTTTCCAACGGCTTTTATTATTCCAAGGATGACGGAAAATGGTATTTGCTGGCGTATTTGGCAGAGCTTCACGGATGGAGCTATAATGATTAACTTTTTATTATTGTAGGGGGATAATATCATGAGAAAAATAAGCATAATCAGCTTTTTGATAATGATTTGTATAGTTTTGGGGGCTTGCTCGCAAGCAACTCCCACACCGAGTGGAGGGGGAAACACCGCTTCCCCTACTCCAATCCTTGAGAAATACGATAATTTTATATTAAAAAATGAAATAAATTGGGGCGGCAGATCGACTTTTGTACACATGGTAAAGCCATTGATGACGGTGAACAGCAAGGGAGAAAAGCTGTATTCAATTAGATTTTATTCGACTGATTCTACAAGGGACGACATATGCTCATCGACTGATGTAAACGAGAGTAATTTCCTGGCCGGGGAGATTAGCAAAGTGTTGAATTTGAACATGAGTTACGAAGGTGGACTGGAGTTTGCATACTTGACAGACGAAGACGTTGAGGCAATAAACGGATTGGGTATATGTGCATGTAAATCGATATATGAATACTTTGACGAGTATTACGAGGAATACGAGGCATATGGAGATTTATTTTCGGACTTTATACCGGAATAGGGTAGTATGTGTTTTTTCGGTTGAACGGTGACCGTACAGGATGTGATCCTGCGATTAGCGAAAAACCGTGAAATAGTCCGTATTTTTGTGAAAAATCGTATTGACAAATACATATAAATATGGTACAATATAGCATATGGTAGAGGTGCATTCTGCAAAGAGTAGCACGGCCCCGTAACGTGGCGTTTCGCAAGCGCTTGGGTCGTGTAAAAGGTGCAGTTTGCCGAAGACAGCCTTGGCGGGGCTGATCTGGCAGGGTATAATAAGATGTATTCTGTTGTCGCAAATTGCGGAGAGCTATCCTTACTATTACTGTATTGTTAAGATATTTGTATTGTATTGATGGCCGTATAAACGGCTGTTGTTCATGAAGTTTTCTCACAAGGTGGGACGTGGATTGAGGTCTATGGCAGTTTGACGCAGTTTGCGGACAGACTGCCTTTTTTGGTAAAATTTCGGAACAACATATAGAATGAGAGGAACAGAAAAATGAAGAAAACAGTATTTACAGGTGCGGCTACGGCCATTATAACCCCCATGGATCAAAACGGCAACGTTGATTATGAAAAGTTTGGCGAGCTTATCGAATGGCAGATAGCAGAGGGCATTGACGCCATCGTTGTGTGCGGTACCACGGGCGAAAGCTCCACGCTGACGGACGAGGAGCACAAGGAGGCTATTCGCTTTGGTGTTGAAAAGGCGACAGGCAGAGTGCCGATAATTGCAGGCACAGGCTCCAACGATACGGCATATGCTGTGGAAATGACAAAGTATGCTTGCGAGGTTGGTGCGGACGCGGTGCTGGTGGTAACACCCTACTACAACAAGGCTACCCAGAAGGGACTTATCAAGTCCTTTAACATTATTGCAGATGCAAGCACAAAGCCCGTTATACTTTACGACGTACCATCAAGAACGGGCTGCAACATCCTGCCCAAGACTGCTTTGGCATTGGCAGAGCACCCCAACATCGTTGCTATAAAGGAGGCAAGCGGCAATATTTCCCAGATCGCAGAGCTTGCGGCGTTGGTAAGGGGCAAGCTGGATATTTATTCCGGTAACGACGACCAGATACTCCCCGTGCTTTCCCTGGGCGGCAAGGGCGTTATTTCCGTGCTTTCCAACGTAATGCCCAAGGAGACTGTGGCAATGTGCAAGAAGTTCTTTGACGGTGACGTTGCAGGCGCAAGAGATCTGCAGCTTGATCTGCTTGACCTTATAAATGCGCTTTTCTGCGAGGTAAATCCCATCCCCGTAAAGGCGGCAATGGCGGCAATGGGCTTCTGCGAGAATACGTTAAGACTCCCTCTTACACCTATGGAGGAGCAGAACGAGGCAAAGCTGCTTGAGCTTATGCGTCAGCAGGGCATCAACGTTTGATGGGGAGATACAAATGAGAATAATTCTTAACGGTGCAGGCGGCAGAATGGGCAAGGCTATTCGCGAGCTTGCGTTGAACGGATACAGAAATGCAGAGGTAGTGGCTTGCGTGGATCTTATCCCCATGGAGGCTTGCGGCATACCTACTTATACGGAGATAAACGACGTAAATGAGGACGCGGACTGCATAGTTGATTTTTCCAACCACGAGGGCACACCCAAGCTTTTGGCATATGCCGCAAAAAGGGGCTTGCCCGTGGTGCTTTCAACAACGGGTCACACGGAGGTGGAATTGGCAGAGATAGAGAGAATGGGGCAGGAGATCGCCATTTTCAGATCTGCGAATATGTCCCTTGGTGTGGCGTTGCTGGTGGAGCTGGCAAAGACTGCGGCAAAGGCAATGCCCGACGCTGATATTGAAATAGTGGAAAAGCATCACAACAGAACGCTGGACGCACCCAGCGGTACTGCGCTGATGATCGCAAACGCAATAAAGACCGTAAGAGAAAAGGCACAGCTGGTGTTGGGAAGACACGGTCAGGCAAAGAGAGAAAAGAACGAGATAGGTATCCACGCAATAAGAATGGGTAATATTGTCGGTGAGCACGAGGTAATAGTGGGCACGGACAACGAAACCATCACTCTGAAGCATGAGGCACACAACAGAGCCTTGTTTGCAGAGGGCGCGCTTGCTGCGGCAGATTTTTTGACGGGCAAGCCTGCGGGAGTTTATGATATGAATAGCCTTATAGGCTGACGAAAGGATAACAGGATGCAGGTAGGAATTTACGGCTACGGCAACTTGGGCAAGGGTGTTGAGTGTGCCGTGCATCAAAATGAG
>JAGBHJ010000266.1 GCA_017935525.1 Clostridia bacterium
AGCTTGTGGGGCAGGAGGAAAACGTAAGGGAGATATTCCCCGACTTTGACATTGTGGCAGAGCTTAAGGGCAACACGGTGTTTAAGCGATTGATCGCAAACGGTATCGGCGTACACAAGGCGTTATTGGTAAGCAATGACAGGTATGCCCAGATCGTGGCTGACGACATCAGACTGGATGCAAAGCGAGAGATGGCAGAGCAGCTCAGACAGGGCAGGGAAAGAGTTTCACCCTACGTTGGAGCAAACAGGACCTCGGCAGAAACGGACGTTGCCGCAATGAGCGAGGCACAGTTTGAGGAGATCGAGAAAAAGGTAAAGAAAAACAAAAAGGTATTCATCTGATACCGAGGAAAGGAAATGACCAATGAACATGAACACAAACACAACAACAGACAATGGCTTGAGCAGCACCGTGGTAACGTACTACGACAGAAAGCTCATAAAGAATGCAAAGCCCAGACTCGTACACCAGCGCTTTGGACAGAAGCGTCAGGTACCCAAGAACGGCGGAAAGAACGTAAGCTTCCGTAAGTTTGAGATATTCCCTGCGGCAACAACACCCATCTCCGAGGGAGTAACTCCCGATGGCAGAGCGCTGGATATGACAAGCATCACTGCGGATCTGAAGCAGTACGGTGACTACGTTGCAGGCTCCGATCTTTTGGAGCTGACAGCCATCGACCAGGTGCTGGACGAAACTTTTGAGCTTTTGGGTGACCAGGCAGGTCTTACACTTGACCATATCACAAGAGATATTATCCACCAGGGAAGCTCCGTACAGTACGCAAACTCCAAGCTTGCAAGATACGAGCTTGAGCCCGGTGACGTGCTGACAAGCGACGAGATCAAGAAGGCGGTAAGAACTCTTAAGAGAAATAAGGCAAAGCCCTTTATGAGAAACGGCAGACCCTATTACGTTGCCATTATTGACCAGGACTCTGCATATGACCTTATGTGTGACGAGCAGTGGCAGAAGGTTGCGGAGTATCAGAATGCGGAAAAGATAGAGGATGGCGAGATCGGTAAGCTTTTTGGCGTAGTATTTGTGGAAACACCCGAGGCAAAGAAGTTTGGCTGCACTCCCTTGTCCAAGCAGAACTCTGCATTGACAGTTTCTACATACGTAGGCGCAACAAAGATCGTTGGCATCAGCGAGGAGCTTACGGAGGAGGATGCTGCTGCACTTGTTGGCAGACAGGTGGTTATCCACAATGCAGAAACTGACACACGCAAGAGTGCAAGAGTAAAGAAGGCAGTTGCAGGCACAGGCGGCGAGGGATATATCCAGCTTGAAACGAGCCTCGGATTTGACCCCGAGGCAGGCGACATGGTATACGATGCTGACTGCGGCGCAGACAACGGCGAGATCAACTCCACGATCATCTTTGGTAAGGATGCGTTTGGCGTGGTTGATATTGAGGGTGAGGATACCTTCAAGACTATATTCAAGCCCAAGGGCAGTGCAGGTACGGGCGACCCTCTTGACCAGAGATGGACTGCAGGCTGGAAGGCATCCGGCTTTACTGCGGCAATTTTGCAGGACCTTTGGATGGTAAGAATAGAGCACGGCTTTACAAGATGATGAAATAATCACATACAAGGTACAAACTTCGTTTGCTGCAATGTGATTATTGAATCGATCAAGGAAGAAATGCGGATAGCGCATTTCATTATGATATAATAATCACATACAAGGTACAAACTTCGTTTGACATAATGTGATAATTGAATCATTTGAGGCAGAAACGCTGATAGAGCGTTTTAATATGATAAAACAATGGGGGACGGCGGGGCTTCTGCCGCCCCCGAGCATTATCCGATTATATCGGCGTGCAAAAGATTTATATTGAAAGGAGACGGATATATGAGATTGATGAAATATACGTTGGATGATTTTTCCCGAGGCTTTCGCGCTGATAAGGTTTCGGATACAATGGAAAGCGGAGCGACACCCGAGGCATACAATTTTTCTATGCTGAACGGCACGTTAAAGACCATGAGAGGTTACTCCGTTTATTCGCCAAACAACATCGTTTATAACGGGCAGACGTACCGCATTATGCTGCCGATGGTGTATTATTCTCCAAAGTCAACGGTTTCCAGTAACAAGGACGTTTTGATGGTAGTAGGCAGTACGGGCAGCATCAGATGTATTTTTGTATACGAGAACGGGCGCTGGGTAAAAGAGGATGGAAATATGTCCGAGGCGGATATGGGCTACGTGAATTATTATTTCAATTCAGCCAATTATCTGCTTGTGACCAACGAGCTGGACGGAATGCTGAAATACGACCGTATGGGCAAGTTAGAATTTTTTGAGGACACACCCCTTTTGAGCTCTATGACTGTACACCACGACAGAGTGTGGGGCATTGGTTATGACAGTATGCCCAATACGGTAATGTACTCTGCTGTTGGAGACCCTGCTTTGTGGGAGGAAGACGGTCAGCTGAGCATTTCCACCTACGATGGAGACAGATTTATATACATTGACAGCGTGTTTGACGATATTGTGCTTTACAGAAATAAATCCCTGTTCAGAATAGTGGGCACGGACCCCGATAATTACAGACTACAACAGATACCTGCGGCAACGGGAGCCTGCGGAAAGCTGGCTGTTGCAAACGACGGCAAAAGATCCTTTTACGTAGGTGATGACGGAATATATGAATTCGATGGCATAAGAGCAGATATGCTGGAGAATGATGGGTTAAGATTATTCTTTGAGAAAAAGGTCAATAAGGACAGGTTGCAATGGGCTTGTGCTTGCATATTTGGCGGAAAGCTGTACGTATCCTTGCCGATCGAGGGGGCGATGTTCAACAATGCGGTGATAGAGTACGACCTTGCAAGCAAAAGCTTTGCCATCAGACGAGGAATCAATGCTGCATGCCTTTTTATATTTGCTGACAAGCTGATGTTTTCCGACGACGAGGGCTACTTATACACGCTGGATGACGGCACGACCTTGGGTGGGGAGATTATCAGAGCACATTACGCCACACCCCATACCGACCTTGGCGCAAAAAATAAGGTAAAGACCCTTGACAGTATCTACATCGTGGCAAGGGGCACGGGTAAGCTGCAGATCACCGCAGAGACGGAAAACGACGTTTCTGTTAAGACGGTGGAGATGAGAAGCAGTACGGATCTTGATGTTTACAAGGTTGAAATGTACGCCATGGGTAGGA
>JAGBHJ010000267.1 GCA_017935525.1 Clostridia bacterium
AAATATCCATCGCTATCGACAATGACCCCAGAGCTTGCTATTTTAAGCAGGTGCTCAACGGAAAATACATCCGTATGGCACTGATATTAAAGCTTTTGGGAATAACCGTTGAGTAAGGAGGACAGTATGAATATCGACTCTATTAAAAACGGCATAGTTATTGACCACATTGTGGCGGGAAAGGGTATGGAGATATACAACCTTTTGGGCCTGAGGGAGATAGATTGCCCCGTTGCCATAATACAGAACGTGGCAAGCAAAAAGATGGGCAAAAAGGACATTATCAAGATCGATGCCGACATTGACATAGACATTGACGTGCTGGGCTACGTTGACCCCGGCGCAACGGTAAACGTGATCAAGGACGGCAGTATAATCGACAAGAAAAAGCTGATACTGCCCGAGGTGCTGACAAACGTGGTGTTCTGCAAGAACCCCAGATGCATAACCCAGACGGAGCAGGAGCTTGACCACGTGTTTAAGCTGGCAGACAGGGAAACACGAGTTTACAGATGCCTTTATTGTGAGGCAAAGGCGAAGTAAGAGATTGGCAGAGAACAAAAATTCTCTGCCTTTTATTTTACCCTGTGCGTTATATATGCCGTGAATCGTAAAAATTGTTTACATACAGTTCTTTTTAAGTTCATAAATGTTATTGACAATATATTTGTATAATGCTATAATATATTAAAATAAATGTAAGGGGGCGTCAAATGAAAAGACGTTTTGTACTGCTGGCGGTGGTATTATCTATGATCTGTGCATTGTTTTGCGGTTGCGCAAAAGAGGAAAAGACAGCAAAGGATCTTTTTGACAGATACCACGATGGGGCAGAGTTGATCGAAGCGGCAAAGAACGGCGATTTTTTTGTGGTGGAAAATCTGATGGCTGTGCACGGTGAAAGTCTGCTGGAGGAGTTCTTCTCAAACGTGGAACAGGGCAAAGGTGCATCTCTTGCAATCGTTTACTGTTTATTTCCGGATCCTGATATAGTGGATGGGGATAATTTGGTTGACGGTTATCCAATCCCCGAGGATTATGAATCGGATGAGCTGTCTGAGTGGAAAGAGGAGTATGAGTTTACACTTTTGTTTCCAGCGGAGCAATCAGAGGGAAACAAGTATATCATGAATACGGTTTCGGATATTTACGGAGAGTATTTGATTGCGGTAATTGACATAGAGTATGACGGCAATTGTGGGCTACACATCAAAAACTACTCAGCGGATGATAGCTTAGAGTTAAACGCAAAAACGCTGGACAAGACCGTGGTAGAAATTCAGAACGAGTATGCATCTGCATACAAGAGTTATGTTTGCAGAAACGCAGACGGTACGTTATATATGCCGTTTGTAGAGTATTTTGCAAAGAAAGGTTGAAGGATACCTTGTGTTCGTGAGAGCATTGATCGGACTTTTATAGAAGCTCTCCCTCATCAGGGAAAACACCGTATCAATGCCTCCATTTGACTAAAAAGGTACTTGATTAAAATGGAAAACCCCATATCCATAAGATATGGGATACCTATTATAAAGCAGATTTTGCTAACCGCAATACAACAAATGGAGCACGGACATTAGCGTGAGCCCCATAACGAAGTATTAACAAAAAGCACTTATGATAACGAATAAATCGTTTGTCATAAGTGCTTTTGCGTTGCTTCAGACAATTTCCTCAAGATAGTAATGAATTGACGCTTTGCGTCATGAATTGAATTGCTATGCTTTATCATGCCGAAGGCAATTCATGAACGAAGTTCAATTCACGGCGCAAGCCAATTCATGCCATTTAGGGCAATTCATTATGGGCACGCTCGAA
>JAGBHJ010000268.1 GCA_017935525.1 Clostridia bacterium
AAGCCACAGTGGCAGGCGGAGCAATTCAAAGATAAAAAGGTGTTCCACCGCAATATTGACGGCGACGGTATTCTGTCGTATCTTCAGGAGGTGCTTTATCACTACGGTCAGGTGTGCGTATTTGCCCCGGGGCAGACGGCAACTCTTGTCAGATCCCGTGACGGAGAGTACAGGCTGAAGACCTCTGCAAATATGATGAAGGCGCAGAAGAACGCCCTGCAGAATGACCGCAAAAAGGACTACATCCTTAAGGAGGGAGAGCAGATCCCTGCGCTGGTGGACCTTGGAGTATTTACAAAGGATTTTAAGGTGGTCAACGGCAAGTATGACAAATACAAGCAGATAAACCGCTTTGTGGAGCTGATTGACGACGCTTATGCTGACTACAAGGGCGAGGAGCTGACGATACTGGACTTCGGATGCGGAAAATCCTATCTGACGTTTATCGTTTACTACTATTTTGTAAAGCTTAAGGGTATAAGGGCAAGGATAATAGGCTACGACCTTAAGGCGGACGTGGTGGAAAACTGCAACGCTCTGGCAAGGCGTTACGGCTACGACGGGCTGGAATTTGTGGTGAGTGACGTTACCAAGGACGTTTTGTACGGGGAGAGGATAGATATGATAATCTCCCTCCACGCTTGCGACGTTGCAACGGACTATGCTCTGCACTATGCCATCCAAAAGAACGTGAAGAACATTTTCTCCGTGCCCTGCTGTCAGCATGAGGTCAACTCATCCATACACAAGGGCGGCGAGCTGGACGTATTCTTGCGCTATGGCATAATAAAGGAGAGGATGAGCGCACTTTTGACGGACAGCATCCGCGCCATGGTGCTGGAGGACATGGGCTACTCCGTGGACGTTATAGAGTTTGTGGATCTGAGCCACTCCCCCAAAAATATAATGCTGAGGGCAAAATACACGGGCAGACAGTCAAAGCAAAACAGAGACGAGATCAAAAGGCTTACAGAAAGCTACGGCATAAAACAAACTTTATATGAATTGACGAAAAATTATTGATTTTATTCAAAAATAGTATTGACATAAATAATGTTTTATGTTACAATAAAGACGTAAGGAATGGTGAAAGGGTGCTGTTCTTTAAGTTTATATTTTTTCAATATGTAAAATGAGCACACAGTACCCATTACGGGATACCTGTGTGCTTTTTCACAAGAACGAAAGGAGAATAACATGAATATCAAAAGATTGACAACGTTGTTATTGGTGTTGGTGGCGACGGCAGCGCTGGCAGCGGGCTGTGCATTGCAGTCGGGCAGTAATACCCCCGGGTCATCGGGGCTTGTTTCCGCATTGCCGCAGACCCCCACGGTAAAGCCATCAGAGACCCCCAGTGACTTGCTGTTTGAACAGGATACAGTTGAGTGCTTCTGTAACGTAAAGCATGGGGCAGAGGGCTTTGCTGTACAGATGGACAAAACGGGCTCCCACCTGGTGGTGACAGCTGTGTGCAAAAAGAATTTTGACAAGCTGGAGATCCCTGCAGAGTACAAGGGTATTCCCATAAAGGAAATAGGCTTGCGTGCCTTTGCCCGGAGCAATATTTACGAGATAGTGTTGCCCGACAGTATAGAGTACATAGGTGCAGGCGCATTTGCCGACAGCGCACAGCTGAGCAAGGTAAGACTGCCGGAGGGGTTGATGGAGCTGAGTGTCAGCATGTTTGAGAATTGCAAGATGCTTTCCGAAATAGAGATTCCCCAGAGCGTGGTGAGTATAGGCTCAAAGGCGTTTTATGCATCGGGCTTGGAAAAGATAGATTTTCCCACGGGAACAGTGAGAATAGCTTCTCAGGCGTTTGCTGAATGCGGAACCCTTACGGAAATATCCTTTTCAAGCACGGTAAATAGTATTGGACAGAGGGCTTTTGAGGGCTGCTCGTCATTGGAGCACGTAAAGATCCCTGCTAACGTCAAGAACGTTGAAGGTGCGGCATTCAGAAATTGTCCCGTTTTGAAATCTGTGGAAATAATTACCGGAGTCAGAAATATCGGAATGCAGTGCTTTGCGGATTGCATATCATTAAAGTCCATTAAGATTCCGGGTAGTATAGATACGATAGAAAGCAGTACCTTTGCATCCTGCAGGAGTCTTGAAACCGTTGAGATCTCCAAGGGTGTACGGTTTATAATGGACCAAGCGTTTGAATACTGCACTGCTATGACAAAGCTGACGTTGCCTGAAACATTGCAGACAGTGGGCAATAAGTCTTTTTATGAATGTGCATCCATTAAGAAGATAAATTTCCCAGAGTCTGTTTACAGCGTGGGAGATAGCGCCTTTGTAAATTGCGGAGCCGCTATGGATCTGTATTTCCCGGAGAATGTCTCTCTTGCCGCAAAGGCATTTAAGGGCTGCACGGGAATAGAAAATGTGGTAATTAGTGGCAACATTGAAAAAATGGATTCTTCCTGCTTTGCTGAGTGTACCGGCTTAAAGAATGTTGTCATGACAAACGTAGTGCATGGCTATTCTACAATAGGCAATGGATGCTTTCAGGGATGTTCTTCCTTAAACAGCGTTCGTCTGCCGGACGGTATGACGTGGATTCCGGGCAGGATGTTCAAATGGTGTGGTAATTTGAAATCGGTGCAAAACGTTGCAGGCATAGAGAAGATCGAGCCGGAGGCATTCTCGTATTGCGAAAGTCTTGTTACCATAGAAGATATGCCTGTGCTGAAAACCATCGAAAACAATGCATTCTACGGCACGGGAATAACAGAGGCGTTTATTAACGAGGTAAAGGACACTCTTGAGTTTGTAGGCATTGAGGCATTTGCAAACTGCAACGGTATTGTTGAGTTGGATATTCCTTTCAGAGTTGACACCAAGACATTCTACGGATGCAACTCGTTAAAAAAGGTGACTTTGAGAGAAAATGCTGAAATAACAAGAAACTTATTTGGCGATTGTGTTTCTTTGGAATATGTGGATGCTTTGAATGCAGGTATTTCTGCTACTTCAATGGCGTTTAAGGGATGTACTTCATTGGAAACAGTATTGCTCCCGCATAATATAGAAGTTATTACCAGCATGATGTTTGAGGATAGCGGTATCAAGGAAATGGTGCTGCCCGCTACTGTTAAGAAAATTGAGTACAAAGCATTTGCCGGCTGCACAATGTTAGAGTCCTTGATGCTTGACGGTTACGTGGAGATAGATAATTCGGCGTTTGACGGATGTACTGCATTGAAGTACAATAAATACGATAATGCTCTTTACATAGGTACAGAGGATAATCCGTATTTTATGCTTGTGTCTGTTGATGATAAATTGATAACGTCATGCAATATCCACTCTGATACGGTGCATATATTAAGTAATGCGTTTGCAGATTGTACGGCAATGGAAGCTGTTACCCTTGGCAATAAGGTAAAGTACATTGGCGAATATGCATTTATGAATTGCGCAATGCTGAAGACTGTGACGATCCCTGATTCTGTTGAAGAGATCGGTGACTTGTGCTTTAAGGGCTGCACAAGCCTTGAGAGCGTTAATGTAGGTGATGCAGTCAAGAGAATTGGCAAGGAGGTCTTTGCAGATTGCTCATCGCTTAAGCAGATTGAATTGCCGAAATCTCTTATCTGGGTAGGAGAAAGAGCGTTTGACGGCTGCACAAAGCTGTTTAGAGAGTTTGATAACGGCAGATACGTAGGTACAAAAGAGAATCCGTATATGATACTTGTGGGTATTGTGGATGCGGAATGCAAGAAGCTGGTCTTCCACGAGAACACCCTTATAGTAGCGGATATGGCTGCAAGAAGGTACAGCGCAGTGGATGAGCTGATTTTTAACGAGAAGCTGATCACCGTAGGTAGCTATTCGTTTGAAAACGCAACCAGAATGAGGATAGAGTCCCTCCCTGCGGGAATCAAGCATATCGGAGACTATGCATTCTCGTCCTATTGGGTCGGTTATTCCCAGAATCTTTTGGAGATACCCATCAGCATTGAATATCTTGGTCAAGGAGCATTCCACGGAAATAAGATCAAGTACGAGGGTACGATGATCCAGTGGATGAGCATACCCCACAATGAGCTGAGGATCGACATGATAGAATGCTCTGACGGCAACATGAAGTACGTTCCGTACTGATGCTACCGCAAATACAGTAAAAACGTAAGGGGTGGAGAATATTTCTCCGCCCTTTTTCCCCTTTATGGCAATTTAGCACTTGATAAAAAAGCCGTTTGGGTGTATAATATACTATGAAGTGAAAGTTAGGTCCATTTGTCGGATTTGAACGGAATATTTTGATTAAAATTTGAAAGGATGTTTGTTCCGTATTGTGAATAAACAGGTGAACGAAATGGGAGTTATTGATTCTATCAGAACAAGAGCTAAACAGGACAAGAAGAAGATCGTTCTTCCCGAGGGCGCTGATGAGCGCGTTGTAAAGGCTGCTGCTATTGCGGTAAGCGAAGGCTTTGCCGACGTTGTTCTTTTGGGCAACAAGGACGAGATCGCTAAGTTTGGTATCGACCTTGCAGGCGTTGAGATCGTTGATCCCGCAAACTGCGCAAAGAGAGCTGAGTATGCTAACCTGCTCTACGAGATCAGAAAGAACAAGGGTATGACACCCGAGGAGGCAGATAAGCTTCTTGACAAGCCCTCTTACTTTGGTACAATGATGGTTAAGAGCGGCGACTGCGACGGTATGGTTTGCGGCGCAGTTACAAGCACACAGGACGTTTGGAGACCTGTATTGCAGGTTATCAAGACTCGCCCCGGCATCAAGGTTGCTTCCAGCTGCTTTGTTATGGAGGTACCCGGCTGTGATTTCGGCAACAACGGAACGTTTATTTTTGCTGACTGCGCACTCAATCCCGATCCTACTGCTGAGGAATTGGCAGAGATCGCTATTGCAGCTGCTGACAGCGCAAAGGTGCTCTGCGAGATGGAGCCCAAGATCGCAATGCTCTCTTACTCTACATTGGGCAGCGGCAAGGGTCCCAACGTGGACAAGGTAAAGGAAGCAACAGCTATTGCAAAGGCAAAGGCTCCCGAGCTTGACCTTGACGGCGAGCTTCAGGCTGACGCTGCATTGGTGCCTTCCGTAGCATCAAAGAAGTGCCCCGACAGCAAGGTTGCCGGTCAGGCTAACGTGCTTGTATTCCCCGACCTTAACGCAGGTAACATCGCATACAAGCTTGTTCAGAGACTCGCAAAGGCAGAGGCTATCGGACCTATCAGTCAGGGTGTTGCTCTGTCTGTAAACGACCTTTCCAGAGGCTGCTCTGCTGAGGACGTTGCAAACGTAGTTGCTATCACAGCTATCCAGGCTCAGATGACAGCAAAGTGATCTACATAACGGGAAAGGATTATTCATCATGAAGATACTTATTATCAACTCAGGCAGCTCATCATTAAAGTATCAGCTGTTTAATACAGAAACAGAGGAGATCCTTGCAAAGGGTCTTTGCGAGAGGATCGGTATTGACGGTAACCTTAAGCATTCCGTGCCCG
>JAGBHJ010000033.1 GCA_017935525.1 Clostridia bacterium
CGGTAGGTCTCGGAGAGTATTTATAATCGGCAGTCTTATATTTTTTGCAGTATTGATGGTATTTGTGTTTTTTCGATTTAACCAGATCGGCAACCTTATCGAAAGCATACTGTCCATATGCACGCCCGTTTTTTACGGCATCATAATGGCGTATATCATGAACCCTATCATGGTGTTTATCGAGAGAATCTACGCCCTTGTTGCTAAAAAGGTGTTTCGGGTTAAGACTGACTGCTACAAAAAAAGCGGCGTTGTTGTGGCAATTGTGCTTTCAGTAACTATAATGCTGCTGGTGCTGTGGACGCTGATGTTCTCCGTATTGCCCCAGATATACGACACCATACTCAGCTTTGTAAAGCTGATACCGGGCGAGTTTGATAAGGTGCAGGAGTGGTTCTCCGACTTTGTTGACCCGCAAAATCAATGGACCGTATGGCTTGATTCCCTCATAAGAGGTCTGCTGGACAAGATAGAAAACTGGTTTAAGGCTGACCTTACCCAGACCATCACCCTGGCAATGCAGTATCTGACGTCGGGCGTTTCCATAGTGCTCTCCTTTGTGGTTGACTTTATATTGGGTCTGTGTATCTCCATTTATCTGCTCAAGGATAAAAACAAGATATTCTCCCACATACATAAGATAGTACACGCCGTATTCAAGCCCTCCCGTGCAAGGACAGTTACGGAGCTTGGTATGCACGCAAAGGCAATATTCAACGGCTACGTTTACGGTACTCTGCTGGGCTGTGTGATAGTGTTTGTTGCCACATTCACTTTTATGGCTATATCGGGTATGCCCTACGTGCTGTTGATAAGCACGCTGGTGTGCGTCACCAATGTAATACCGTTTTTTGGCCCATTTATCGGCGCAATACCCAGCGTATTTATTCTGCTGATGTATGACCCGCACACCGCGCTGATATTTGCCATATTTACGCTTATTCTCCAGCAGGTAGAGGGACATTTCCTCACGCCCCTGCTTATAAGCAAGACCACCGAGGTCTCCCCCTTCTGGGTAACGGTCGCTCTGTTGATCGGCGGCGGATTTTTTGGCGCACCGGGACTGCTGTTTGCCGTGCCGGTATTCTCCGTGATATACTACATTATTAAGGTGTTGGTTGAACGCAGGCTCTACCTCAAAAAGCTGCCTGTGGATTCCGAATATTACGAGAATAAAAGCGACTTTGATTATATGCAGATAAAGTACGACTTCCAGAAGATAAAAGAAAATATATCAGAAAAGAAGAACAACCGTTCAAAAAAGAAAAGAAAAAAATGATCCTTACAAAGAAAGGAATATAATACAATGTACACACTTACAAAAGAAGAATGGCTCAGCCAGTACCAAGGCAAGCTCTCCGAAAGAGACCTTGCACTTATGTCCCGTGCCCACGAGGTATTGGCTGAAAATACGTTGAACAGAGAAAATATGCCCTGGGGCGATATCCCCGCTATCTCTCCCTGGTTGGGCTGCCCCGGTCTGTGGAACTGGGACTCCGTTTTCCACGGAATGACGGTTTCCCGCTACGACAGCGTTCTGGCGCAGAACACCATCGACTGCTTTGCAAAATATCAGTGCGAAAACGGCATGATGCCCGACGTTATCACGTTGCGCGGCTTTTTGGCTGACGATGCAGGCAAGCCCCCGGTATTCCCTTGGGGTATTTTGACAATGTACAAGCGTACAAAGGATATGGACTTCCTCCGCCGTAACTACGATCGCTCCGTAAAGTACGAAAAGTTCCTTACAACAGAGCGTTACGACGGTACGATGTTCTTCTACTCCTCACAGAAGGAGGACGTTTCCGCAAACAATTACGAGTCGGCAAGGTTTGAGTCCGGCTGGGATAATTCCGCACGTTGGGACAGATGGCCCATCGTTGACCTCCACCCCATCGACCTTAACTGCTACATGGTGCTGTTCTACCGTTCAATGGCAGAAATGGCAGGCATCCTGGGCGAAGAAGCAAACGGCTGGAAGGAAAAGGAGATCGCTCTGACAAAGATCGTTGAGGACAATCTTTACGACGACAGCATTGGCGCTTACGTTGACAGAAACCGCAAGACGGGCGAATTCAGCACGGTTCTTTCCCCTGCAAGCTTTATGCCCTTGTTTATCGGCACAGCCTCCAAGGAGCGCGCAGAATCCATGAACAGGATCGCTCGCGACACAACAAAGTTCTACCCCGGTATGCCCTCCGTTGCATACGACGACAAGGGCCACGACAAGGACTACTGGAGAGGCCTCACATGGCTCAACGTTGCATACTTTGCCACAAAGGGTCTGTACGACTACGGCTACCTTGACACAGCAAGGGAGATCAAGGAGTACATCCTCAGCATGTGCTACGACCTGTTGCCCAACATTCACGAGAATTACGACTCCCTGCTGAGACTCGGCTGCGGATGCGAGCATTTCTCCTGGAGCTCCTGCTTTATTATCGAGTTTATACTGGAGATCAAGTAAATAAAAAAGGACAATATATTTTCTCTGTTGTTTATAACGGAGAATTTACAGGAACAAAATTTCGGCAGAGGGATCTTTTCCTCTGCCGATTTGCTCACATTGTAATGTAATTCTTGACAAAGAGGTTTTAAGCTATTGTAATAACTGCGGACAACGCTTAAAGTGGCGTGGGTGGAAATGACAAGAGGGAGCACGGCGACCTGCGATAAAGCAGGTCTGCCGAACGATGCTTGCCCTTACGGG
This sequence comes from Clostridia bacterium, assembly GCA_017935525.1. Taxonomy (GTDB): domain Bacteria; phylum Bacillota; class Clostridia; order HGM11327; family HGM11327; genus SIG351. Next base: position 2,711 of record JAGBHJ010000033.1, read on the forward strand.
CAAGTGATGTCGGCTTCGCCTAATGATGTAGCCTACGGCAATGATGTTGTGCCTTCGGCACAGTGGGCAAGCATCACATCATTGCGAC
>JAGBHJ010000034.1 GCA_017935525.1 Clostridia bacterium
AGGGCTTCTACACAGGCATATGGCACGTTGTGATAGTTGCGGCGATAACCGTGCTGGCGGCGCTGATGTCAAGATTTGCGTACAGAATTATCTATAAGTATCGGAATAAATTGGATAACCGCATGGATGCTGAAACTCCCAAGGTCAAGGTCGCTATTGCGGGTGCAGGCCAGCTGGGTGCGTACCTTGCCAATGAGCTGAAGGACAACCCCAAGTCAAATTACCATCCCGTGTGCTTTGTGGATATCGATAAGAACAAGATAGGCAGTAAGATCGGCGGTGTGCCTGTTTACAGCCCGGAAAAGGGCGATGCCACCATCCTTAAGTATGACGTGGCCGAGGTTATTATTGCCATCAACCGCCTTAACAGCGACGATCTGGAAAAGCTGTACACTCATTACCGCGAGCTGGGATGCAAGGTCAGAATATACGACTTGCCCATAAAGGAGGAGGACGGCGGCGTTCCTGCAAAGCGTGTTATCAGAGATTTTACCATCGAGGATCTTTTGTTCAGAAAGCCCGTTGAGATAAATGACCAGTCATCATTTGAGTATTACAGAGGAAAGACTGTACTGGTGACAGGTGGTGGCGGCTCCATAGGAAGTGAGCTTTGCAGACAGATAGCAAAGTGCAGCCCCAGAAAGCTTATTATAGTTGACATTTATGAGAATAATGCCTACGACATTCAGCAGGAGCTGATAAGAAAGTACGGCACAAGATTGGATCTTTCCGTTGAGATAGCGTCTGTAAGGGATCCAGAGAGATTGGATTGCATATTTGCAAGCTATCGTCCCGACGTGGTATTCCATGCGGCTGCTCATAAGCACGTGCCCTTGATGGAGCATAGCGGATGCGAAGCCATCAAGAACAACGTTATGGGTACATACAACACCGCAAACTGCGCGGAAAAGTACGGCGTAAAGAAGTTTATACTTATCTCTACCGACAAGGCTGTTAACCCCACAAACATTATGGGTGCCAGCAAGAGAATGTGCGAGATGGTTATCCTTTGCCGAACAAACAGCGACACAAGCTTTGCGGCGGTGCGCTTTGGTAACGTGCTGGGTTCAAATGGTAGCGTAATTCCCTTGTTCAAGAGGCAGATCGCGGCGGGTGGCCCCGTGACCATTACGGACAAGAGGATAATCCGTTACTTTATGACCATTCCCGAGGCAAGCTCTCTGGTTATTCAGGCGGGTGCAATGGCAAAGAGAGGCGAGCTGTTTGTGCTTGACATGGGCAAGCCGGTAAAGATATACGATCTTGCTTACAACATGATAAAGATGATGGGTTACGAGCCCAATAAGGACATAATGATAGAGGAGATAGGACTCAGACCCGGCGAAAAGCTTTATGAGGAGCTTTTGATGAAGACGGAATCCCTGGATAAGACTCCCAATCATATGATATTTATTGAGAGGGATAAGCCCTTGACAAGGGATGAGGTTGAGGAAAAACTTGCCATACTCAAGGAAGCTGTGGAAAACAACAAGACCACGCTGGCATCCCCTGCCATAAAGGAAGCCATCAAGAGAGTAGTGCCTACATTTGTTGACCCCGAGGAGATCAACAAGGATGCGGCAAAGGCTGACGAGATGAAGATGGTAGAAAATTGATAGAGAAACAAAGCTGAGTAATGTAAAAGAGCCGATACGGAAGTGATTCTGTATCGGCTTGGTTTTTGTATCTGTTTTGAATATGGCACGGTGGTGACTTACTCTCTCATGTAATTTTTGAGCTCATCGTAAAAATTTTCGCGAGTACCTGCCATGATCACGACGATGATCTTGTCATTTGCGTACTCTACCGTGTATGCCAGCTCGTAATTGGTTTTGTTATAAAAAATATCATAGCCATATATACCTGCAAGATCGCCGCTTTTTGCTTCGCCCACCGTATGGTCTGTTCTGATCTTATCGACAGCGTCTTGAAACAGTGCTTTGAGCCTTTTATCCTTGATTTTTTTTAGAAACCTTGCGGCGGGTGGCAAAAATCTGACTTCAGTCATTTGGCTCCTCCGTGTCACTGAATACGTCGTCGTAAGAGAAGTATTCGCCCTCGCTGTTTGCTGCAGCCTGAGCACGGGCTATCATTGACTCCACCGCCGGGCGAACCTGTGCTTGCTTTGCTTTGAATTGATCCAGGAGCTCATCCCCGGAAAGACCTTGACTGATAAGGTCTGCAAGTATCTGCTCTGCAAATTCACCACCGGAATACTGCCTTGCCGGGCGTATAATAAGCTCGTTACCCCGCACTATACACTCTGCCTCCGTGGCAAAGCCCAGCATAGTAAAGAATTTTTGCGGGATGGTGATCTGCCTTTTGGATGAAATGCTGACGATCTTCTTGTCAGTTATTGGTTTGTTGGTTGATGTGCTCATTATATCCTCCTTTATAAGCAAATAATTCAAGATTTCTTTGTTTCTTTGTTCCTTGGTTATATTATACACTATTATTACGCTTTTGTCAATAGTCGGCAAAAGATCGAGGGAAAACATTTTGGGAATGTTGTGGTGGAAAGAGTAAAAATATTCCCGAATTGCTTGATTTTTTTTATCTGTTATGATAAAATATATACGGATTCTTATATTCAAAAAAGGAGATATATACTAATGGATAAAATGTATGAACAATTCAGAAATCCTGATGTTAAGTACAGACCTGCCCCGTTCTGGATATGGAATGAGGAGATGGATGCTAAGGAGACAACACGTCAGCTGGACGAGATGAAGAAGCACGGTTTTGGTGGCGGCTTTGCTCACGTTAGACAGGGCCTTATTTCCCCCTACCTTGGTGAGGAATTCTTTGAGTGCTTCAGACAGACGTTGGAATTCTGTAAGAAGAACGACATTCTGCTTTATATGTATGATGAAAACGGATGGCCGTCGGGCTCTGCAGGCGGACACACTCGCGAAACTCTGATGAAAAACAACCCCGGCCACAACGGCGAGCTTGCTTCATGGATCAGACGCAAGGTGCTCAATGCCAAGGAGACAAGAGAAAGGCTGGACGTACTGTCAAGACAGGAGCACGGACTTAAGTTTGCTGCGCTGTACGTTTATTATAAGGACGAAAACAGGGTGGTAAAGCTCAGCGAGGATACAACGCTTGAGGAGCTGGAAAAGCTGGGCGACACGTTCTTTGTGCTTGACCGCAAGCCTGAGCACAGCGGTTTCCCGGATATGGGCAGACTGGAGAATACAAAGGCGTTTATTGAGAATACATACGACGAGTATTATAAGCGTTTTGGTGAGGATTTTGGCGGCGCTATCCCTGCGGTGTTCTCTGATGAGGCATCATTGGAGGGCTTTAAGAACGACGATATGTTCCTTTACTCCGAAACTGTAAGCGAAACGTTCTACAAGATGCACGGCTACCGCATTGAGGATAATTTTGCGGCGGTGTATGATGATTACGTTGGTGACTTTGACCGCGACCCTGCAAAGATAAGATACGATATTTCCTGCACGTTCCACGAGCTGTGGATAGAGCACTTTATAAAGCCCATTGCAAACTGGTGTGGTGAGCACGGCATTGCATGGACGGGTCACGATCAGGAGCACTCCTGGCCGTTGACAAGGGGCGGTGCGTTCTCCGAGCAGAGAACGTATGAGTTCCGCCAGTGGCCCGGCATTGACTGGTTGCTCTGCGACGCATTGAGAGAGGACGCAAGCTGGAACGATACTCACCTTATGCACGAGGTAAGATCTGCGGCAAACCAGTTTAATAAGGAAAGAACTCTTTGCGAGGCATACGGTGCGGCAGGCTGGCACGCAACGTTTAAGGATTTTAAGAGAATTGCGGACTGGCTGTTGGTAAACGGTATCAACTTCTTTGCACAGCACCTTACACATTATTCCATCATTGGTTCCAGAAAGAGGGACTGCCCTCAGTCTATCGACTGGCGTCAGCCTTGGTGGGATGAGTACACAGAGTACAATGACTACCTTGCAAGAGCATCCTATCTGCTTTCCACAGGCAAGATGGAGCAGAGAATACTGTTGATGAACCCGTCAACCACCGCATATATGATCCCTGCAACAAAGCAGATAGGACATATCAACCATACAAAGACTCCCGACGAGATAAAGAACCCCTCCATGAAGGATCACCTTACCTTGGCGCAGAAGCTGATAGACCAGCAGTGGGATTATGACCTTGGTGACGAGTTCTCTTTGGCGGACAATTATAAGGTAGTTGGCAACAAGCTTATGCTTGGCGCAATGACATATGACGTTGTGCTTATCTCCGACGATATGAAGAATATCCGCAAGAAGACTCTTGACATTCTGACAGAGTTTGCAAAGAACGGCGGTAAGATCATCACAACGGGTAAGGCTTGCGAATTTGTTGACGGCGAGAGAAATGATGAGGCTCTGGCAGAGTTCAGAAAGTACTGGATCATTGCAGAGGATGCTGACGGTGTTGACAACCAGCTGGCAAAGCTGCTGCCCAGAAGAATTACAAGCTCCAACGGCTGGGTAACGGGTATCAACCACATCAGACGAGTATATGAGGACGGCAAGGAAGCGTACTTCTTTGTTAACCACTCCATGAAGCCCTTTGCTACAAAGGTGACTGTAAAGGGTAAGTCCGCGGCAATGTGGGATCTTTACACAGGCGACAAGTGGGGCGTTGAGTGCGAGGAAAAGGACGGCTACATAACGTTTGACCTTGACCTTGAGTGGATGCAGTCTGCGATGATAATCGTAAACGACACAGCTCCCGCAAAGGCAAAGAAGCCCGAGGCTTGCGTTCTTCGTGACATGAAGCTTATTGACGTCGTTCCCGAAAAGGGCAATAACATCCTTCTCGACCACTGCACGTTGACGGTAAAGGGCAGAACAACTCCCGAGATCTACTACGTTGAGGCGGCAAGAAAGCTTTACAGAGCCGTTGGTGAGGAGTGCCCTGTATTCAGAGACAGAATGCAGATCCATTCCGAGTATATTGACAAGGTGTTTGACGAAAGCTCCGCATTTGAGGCTTGCTACAAGCTGAAGATACAGGAGGGCGCATTGCCTGCAAAGGCTGCGGCTGTATTTGAGCGTCCCGACCTTATGAACCTGAGAGTAAACGGCACAAACGTTGAGTGGAAGGGCGAGGGCCACTACCTTGACTACAAGATGGGTCAGGTTGACATCACTCCCTACCTTAAGGAGGGTGACAACGAGCTGGTTATCTGGGCTGACGTATTCAATATCAGAGACGAGATCGAATCCCTGATCATCGAGGGCGACTTTGGCGTTACTGTGGAGAACGAGAGATTTGTTATCTGCAAGAAGCCCGAGACTCTCGGCTACGGCTCATGGATAGACCAGAAGTACAGATTCTACCCCAACGCTATGTGCTACAACTACGAGGTAGAGCTGGATGAGAAGCCCGAAAGCGCAAAGATCGTTATGAAGAAGTACGAGGCGAGCGCAGTTTCCGTATACGTAAACGGCAAGTACGTTGCAGTTGTTGGCAGGGATGGCGATGACTACGCAGAGATCGCGGAGCATCTGACAGCGGGCAAGAACACCGTAACGCTTAGAGTTTGCGCAAGCTTCAGAAATATCTACGGACCGTACCTTAACTATATGGATCAGACGGTTGCAACGTGGAGCGACTTTGAGGTTTACAGAGAGGGCGAGGTTGCACTTGCAAGCGAGTACTGCATGATAGACTACGGCTTGTATGAGGCTCCCGAGCTTTATATCAACAAGTAATTAAGTAATGGACCGAGGCGGTGCGGCTTTGTCCGCACCGCTTGGGGTGTTTTTTGAGGGGGTGAGCTTGGTGAAAAGAACTGTTTTTGTTGTAATGATATTGGCGTTACTGATGGCGGCTTGTGCTTGTGATGCAGAGCCGACGGTGTCCGATGCGCCGAGCACATCCGCAGGTGTTGTGGCGGTGGAGGAGCTTGCTGATTATGCCATAATATATCCTTCTGCGTACAACAGCTACCGAATGAGGGACGTCAATGCCCTCAAAGAGGATATCGACTCATTGACAGGTGGTAATATCAAGCTGATACCCGACGATGAGGTCTACGAGGGCAGAGCTATAATAATTATGGACTCAAGAGTGGCTACCGCATTTGACGGTGAGGTGGCACAGCTGGGCAAGAGCCTTGGGTATATTATTGCCCTGGAAAAGGACACGGAAAACATAATACTTGGCGGCAATAATTATTACGCCTCCATGCTGGCAATGCTGGACTTTGGATTGAATTACGTCAGCAATGCCGTTGATGCAAAAGCGATAAAAGGATTTTATAAAAAGGAGCAGCTCCAACATAAATTGACTATTTCCGCATCCAATCTGGGGGCAAGGCCCATCAGAACGGAGGAGGAGTTCAGAGGAATAGCCAACTGCGGATTTAATTCGCTGGTGGTGGATTCCAGCTTTTATGACGAGGACGAAATGCACGATCTGGTGAGATGGTGCGCAATATATAACATAGATCTGATAATGAGGAGTATAATGTACACGGGAGTGTATTACGACAGTCCCAACGTCAAGGGTCATCTGATGGTTGATGAGCCCTACGGTGAGAATGCGTACAAATACTATTCAAACGTGTGCGATGATTATAACGCGCTTTATTCCGCATTGGGATGGAGACCCTACGTAAATATTTTGGGGCAAAAGACTGTAATAAACTATCTTGAGCGCAATCCGGAGCTGTTTGACTCCGTGGATTCGTTATCCATGAAGGTGGAGCCGGATAATATACATGATATGGTAGAGGTGTATTCGCTGATGGCGAATTACGTAAACTCACGGGATATAAACTACATTGCCTGCATAGAGACACACACATATCTTGCAATGGAGTATAAGGAAATATTTGAGTCCATGGCTTGGCTGGGGCTTGGCAGCGGCGCTGTTGGCGTGGGCTATTTTGACTATGCCGCAACGGATGACTACAGTGATGACGTGACCATTGCTGATTCAGAATACAACGTAAACGAGGACGTATGGAATGCCGCCCGGGAGCTTAACAATGAGCTGAGGCTGTTTGGTGACGTAATGGAGGGCTTTGAGTACAAGGCGTCGTTTGTAGACTGCAGTAGGGACGGTATAAGTTTGTTTGGTGATAAGTCTGTACTGCAAAAGTACAACAGCATATTTGACGCCAAGCTGGAGGACAAAAAAAGCTATACGTTCTTTGTGGGCTATTTGAAAACAAGCAGACAGGTGAAAAGGCGTTTATGCTGGTGAATCTGTCGGGATCTATTGACAGTACGGTGGAGTTTGAGGTGACTGCGACCCACGCAAGCGCCTTTGAGGACGGCGTTGACAAGGAGTTTTTTGTCAACGGCACGGTGGGCATTGAGGGGTCCGACAGCGTTTTTGTGCGTATTCATTGATAAGGAGATAATATGAGAGGTTTTTTCCGCTTGATCGGTAGGCTGGTGCGGCTGGCAATAACCTTGGCGGTGCTGGTGGCGCTTTTGTGCGTTGGTATGAATCTTGTGGTGACGTTGACTACGGCAGGGGACATTGTATCAAGCGAAAAAGCCGATGCATTTGATGCGGACTGCATATTGGTGCTGGGCTGCAGCGTATATGCTGACGGCAAAACACCGTCCCCAATGCTTAAGGACAGACTGGATACTGCCATAAGGCTCTACAAGGAGGGTGTGGCTCCAAAGATATTGATGAGTGGTGACCATTCGGGGCAGTATTATAATGAAGTAAAAGTGATGAAGAATTACGCCATAGATAAGGGCGTGCCGTCGGAGGATATATTCTGCGATCATTACGGAGTAACGACCTATGACTCATTCAAAAGGGCAAAGGACGTTTTTGTGCTGGAAAGGGTCGTGGTGGTAACGCAAAAGTATCACCTATACAGAGGCTTGTTTGACGCAAAATGGCTTGGGATCAAGTCTGTTGGCGTTGCAAGCGACATGAGGGTAGGCGACAAGGAGCTTATGAGGGAGTTTTTTGGCAGGCTGAAGGACTTTACGTTCTGCGTGCTGGGCGTTGACGCTCAATATGCAGGCGGAGAGATCCCCGTTGACGGCAACGGAGATATAACCAACGACAGAGAGGACCTACCGCAATAATATGAAGATAGGTAATATAGAAATACAGAACGGCTTGTTTTTGGGCCCCATGGCGGGCTTTACGGACCTGCCATTCCGAAAAATAGCAAAGGAGCTGGGCGTTGGGCTGACATATACGGAAATGGTCAGCGCAAAGGCGCTTTACTACGGCGACAAAAAGACGCAAAGACTGCTGGAGGCAGAGGACGAGCTGTGCGCTGTGCAGATATTCGGCAGAGAGCCTGAGATCATGAAGTATGCGGCAAGGCTTCTGGAGGACAGAGGCGTGCCCATGATAGACATCAATATGGGTTGCCCTGTGCCAAAAATAGTCAACAACGGCGAGGGAAGCGCTCTTTTGCGGGAAAAGGAGCTGGCGGCGGAGATCGTCAGCAGCATAAAGAGTGCGGTAAAAATACCCGTTACGGCAAAAATACGCCGCGGATGGGACGATATGCCCGACGTGGCTGTGGACGTGGCAAAGCTGCTGGACGAGGCAGGGGTTGACGCCATATGCGTCCACGGACGAACACGGGAGCAATACTATCTGAGAAAGAGCGACAGAGGCATTATCAAGAGGGTAAAGGATGCGGTCAGATGCCCCGTTATAGGCAACGGCGACGTTTGCAGTTGGGAAGACTACCGCAGTATGCTGGAGGAAACGGGCTGTGACGGCGTTATGATCGCCAGAGGTGCCTGCCAAAAGCCATGGATATTTAAGGAGTGCATCGATGGCAGGACATACGATATTCCCCTTGAGGAAAGAGTACGGCTGATGCTGAGACATTACGAGCTTTCCGTGGAGTTTTACGGCGAGTGGCTGGCAATTCCGCAGATGAGAAAGCAGTTTCATTGCTACGTAAAGGGCTTGCCCGGTGCGGCAAAGCTAAAGGATGAGATAAACAGATTAGAGACCCTTGAGCAGGTAAAGGCATTGCTGGGGGCCATGGTGGAAAATCATTGAGGGGAGAAGTGCTATGCAATCCGAAGTGCAGGATCTGATCGACAAGATAAATAAGAACAGAGCCAAAATGAGTAAGGGACAAAAGGCTATCTCTGACTATATTATACAGAATTACGACAAGGCGGCGTTTATGACGGCGGCAAAGCTGGGGCAGACGGTGGGGGTAAGCGAGTCCACAGTCTCCAGATATGCCATGCAGTTGGGCTACGACGGGTATCCTGAGCTGCAGAAGGCATTCCAGCGTCTTATAAAAAATAAGCTCACCACATTGCAGAGAATGGAGCTTTCCACGGAGCAGTCAACGTCGGACATTCTGAAAAACGTGTTAAAGACGGATATGAGCAATATCAGAACCACGCTGGACAATATTGACGAGGAAGCCTTTGGCAGAATAGTGGAGAAGATATGCTC
>JAGBHJ010000269.1 GCA_017935525.1 Clostridia bacterium
TACCCGTCCTTGTCAAAGCCTCCGTAGCCGTTGAAGCACAAAAGCCCCTCCGCCTTTTCCGCTTTTGGCAATGACGTTTGCGCCGCAATAGCTCTTATGCCGTCCCTGCGGCAGGGTCTGTGGTTGTACACCAGCTCCGAAAATATCCTTGCTGTACTGCCCTTAGCCATCACGGAGGCAAAGCTTTCGAGAATATCAGTCGATTGACCGCTTTTTTCCTTGCGGACGATAAATATTCCGCCCTTTTTGCCGAGGGAGCCTCTGTACCTTGATGCCTGAACGATCGCCTTTACTGCATCGTAATTATTTTTGTGGTATCCGTCGTCATTCGTGATTATTACGAGGTCGCATTTGACCCCGGACGCAGTCAGATACTCATACACCTTAAGCATCAGCCTTAGCCCCGCAATGCTGCAATCACCGCCACAGCAAATAATGGGCAAATCCCCAGATATTCCGTACTGCCACAGATGACTGACCGGGGCTTTTGCTCTGCCCTGCCCATAGGCAAAGGGGTAATACAAGGATGATATCACGCTGTTTATCAGCCTGTATTCCTTTTGAGAAATATGCCGTCTGTTTATATTGTAGACCGAATGCTCGTGCGCCTTTGAGAATACGTCCTTGCAGTTATCCCGGCGGGCAAAATATGCGGCAGTCTGTTCCAGCTCCTCATGACTTTCGGCGTAAAATACCGTATATACCAGCTCCACCGAGGTGTGGCAGGGCAACATCACCTCCGTACCCACGGATACGCATTTGGCAATGCCGGTTTCATCCCCGTTGAGGTCTTCTCTCCCTGTTTGAGCAAATAAGGGCGCACCGATATCCCTGCATCTGCCTATAAAGCTTTGCTTGTCCGTCACAAAGCTTATTTTGGAATCCACGGGGGCGGACATAGTTATGCCCATGTAATGGGTCTTTCCCTTGTCGTGCCGTGGTCGTCTGGTAACAAATACAGAATTAAGCCCGTCATTTTTCTCTACCCTGCAAAACATCTGGGAGTACTGGGGGTGGGCAAGTCCTTCTTCCATGCTCTCAAGGGATGCGGCAGCATAGTCTGATACAAATATCCGCTTGCCCTTGTCAGAGGTATTTTCCATCTTCAGCTCAAACACGGTTGCTCTGTGGTCCGCCGCCACAGCAACGCTAAGGCAGGTGGTAAGCTCCTTGCTCTTGCCCACAAAGCTGACCTTGTCGGGTTGCATTCTAACAGACCATTCCACGCCGTTATTGTACAGCGGCGCAGGCGTTGCCGAAAGTGTTTCACCGCTTGCGGTATCCTTTACAAATATAAAGTGACCCTGTCTTTCTCCCACGGCATCCGCCTGCCATTTGTACGTCATTATGCCGCCAAAGGCAGAAAAATTACTGCCCGCTGTGCTGATACCCGTGGTGTATTCGCCGTTTGAAAGCACGGTCATATAGGGCTTTTCGCCTACGGAGTCAAAGGCTTGGCTCACCGCCTCACGGGGTTGCAAGGTCTGAGGCATTATGTCGTCATTTTGAGGTCTATACCGTGGTGTATAGCTTGGCATTCTCTCCATCAGCAGGTACTCGCCGGACCTCACCTCAGGTGCAGAGTGGAACAGACCCGTGATATACCCACCCTCCAGAGCATTGGCAGCAGAAAGTAGTATCATTCCCTGATGGTGCGCCATAAATGAATACACTATATCAGCCTCTCCCGAGGAAAGATCCCACGCCTCGTAAAAGCCGTATTCTCCGTAAAGTCTGTTTTCTTTTAACTTCAGAAGATTGTCAGCGGCATCCTTTTTATCCACAGCCAAAGCCAAGGCTGTTGCATATGGTGTTATAACGTGGCTGTCGGAGCGAATACGCCTTACCGCCGCCATCGGTATGCCAAATGCCTTGTACTGGTAGTTTTTCTCCTCGTCAAAGCACAAGTACCCCGACTCCGATACACCCCAGGGTGTTCCCTTTGACGCTGAATATCTCTTTTGGGCGTAAAGTATGCCCTTACCCGCAAAATCAGACAACGTTCTTTCATACGTCTTCATAAACAACGAAGGCATAAGGTATTCAAACATTGTGCCACCCCATGACTTCAACAAAAACTCTCCATCCTTTACAACGCAGGGTCTCGCAAGCCTTCTCCAATGCTTTTGAGGGAGCTTGCCCGACACTATGCCGTAAAAGCTCGCTTGGCGGGATTCCGACGCAAGCATATCGTAGCAGTACGGGGAAAGCTTGCCGCTTGACACGTCATAACCAACCGACAGCAGTCCACGTTTCTCATCATACAAAAGCCCCATATCCATCCCATCCAAAAGCTTAACCACATCGCCGCGGCATTTCTGCACCATGGCGGCAAATTCGCCATTGGGCTCGGTTTCTGACAAATATTTCGTCAGCCCTTCCCTTACCGTCAAAAGACTGCAGGCAAGGTTGCCGTTGTCAGCAGAGGAAACGAATTTTGGCTCCAGCGGCTCCAATGTTTGTATGTCGTACCAATTATACGGATGTCCGTTCCATTTTTCCAGCAATAGCATCGTGGAAACAGTTTTTTGTATCATTTCCACGGCGTTGTAGCGCTTGATATATCCCAGCTTTTCTGCCCCCAGCACTCCCGCAAGCATCATGCCCATGTTTGTGGGGGACGTTCTTTTGGCATCACCCTTGTACGGCATCACCTGGAGGTTATCAGGCGGAAGATATGAATTTTCCCTCGTACAGTTATCACGGAAATACGCCCACGCCCCCCTTGCGGCAAGGCGGACAACGTCCTCTCTGTCACCGTCCAGTACCACTTCATCGCTCGCTTTGGGACCTGATATTCTGTACATCACCCATGGCGCAATTATAAACAGCACGCCGAATACAAGCGTCACAGGGGATGTTACCGCACCCAATGCCGCCAGCACAACGCCAAGGATCACAGACATTCTCATCACGGAATAATAATACCTTACGCCGTTTTTTGCGGAGCTTTCCGCTTGCATTGCAGTTTGCCATTCCAAGAGCCGCTTTCTCGAGCTAAGTCTTGCCACGGACCTTACCGCAGCATCAAGGTTGTTTGCGGCAGTATCACCCACCAGCAACAGGTGTACAATTGCCCTTGACAAGTTCCCGGTTTTGCCGCCGGTAAAGACCAAGCCTTTGCAATACGCCCATATTCTCGTACAAAGTATGGGAACAAGAGGGATGACCTCACGCAAAATGATCACCGTCGCCCCCAATATCGCAGCCCTGCTGTTTACCGCGCCCAGCAGGAGCAACCGGCACACCGCAAGCTCGGGCAATGCGTTTGACATACTCTGCCATATCTTGTACCTTGCTACCGTCCCTGCGGTATTGACAATGCTCTGCCCGTTGCTGTTTTTAACCGAGCCTTTCAGATATGGCAACAGCTGCCAATCCCCGCGCATCCAGCGGTGAGCCCTTTTGCGGAAGGATATATACCCCGACGGTGTTTCGTCCAAAAGCACCACGTCGGACACGTACCCCGCTTTAAGATACACACCCTCTATCATATCGTGACTGAGTATGGAATTTTCGGGAAATCTGCCGTCAATAACCCTTTCAAAGGTTTCGGCGCAGTATATGCCCTTGCCTGCAAAGCTACCCTCTCCCAGCACGTCCTGGTAAAGCTCGCTGACGCCAAAGCAATACGGGCACGAGCCAACGTCCCCCGACGTCAATCGGGCAAAAGCAGTTTTCTCGGCTGAGGTAAGCAAGGTCTCCATTCTGGGCTGGAGTATTCCGTAGCCCTTTGTCACCATGCCGTTATCATCCACCAACGGTTTATTCAACGGATGCTCCATTATTCCCACAAGCCTTGCCACACCGCCGTGGGGCACCAATGTGTCCGCATCCAAGGTAACAACGTATTTTGTACCCACAAGGCATTGGGCACCTTCGCTGACGCAGGAAAAGTGATAGCCCTGCCTGCCCGTTATAAATCTGTTGAATTCAATAACAGCTCCGCGCTTTCGCTCCCAGCCAAAATACTTGCCCTGAGTGGCGCTGTGGACTCTGGGTCTGCATATAAAAAAGAATATGCCCTTGCCGTATTTCTCGTTCAGGTCCGCCACCGCACTCTTGGCAAAGGACTTTATCCGTTCATCCTCGATGGTACATTCGCTGTCTGCCTCAGTCAAGTCGCCCAGCAACACCACCTTTAACCTTTTGTCGCGGTTGGCAATATAGTTGGTCTCCATTCTCTCCACAAGGGATTTAACAGAGTCCTTATCCGTTATCAGCGCAGGCACCAACAGAACGGTATCCCCTGTCAATCCTTGGCTTTGGTCCAACCTGCAATATTCCGTGGGCTTTGTAAAGCGGAGAAACACCTCCCCCACAAGTCTTGCCGCAAGCGCCTTTGCAGGTATGGCAAAAAGCACGCCAAAAACAATTCCGAATAGAACACCTCCGCCTGCAAGTCCGATTCCGATAGCCATGATAATTGCCCAGACGGCGTAAAGAGCAGTAAAATAAAGCAGTTTTCTACCCCTGCCGTCATCAGCAAAGAGCACCTCGCCGATATTGCCGTCAGGAGCATCCGCTATCAGCTCCTCCACCAGGCTTAACTGCGTGATGCCGCGTTTGTCCGACTCCTTGACGATCCTTTTCAGATATAACTGTCTGCTTTCGTCATCCATTGCGGCAAAGGTGCCGTCGTCACCCTCTCTCAAAGCCTCCACGTGTATGCAGACTGCGTCAAATATTCCCTGCCAATCCAACGTTCCAACGTTTATGAGCCCCGTCACAAGGTTGGCAAAGGTCATGGCGGAATTCAGCTCCATCCTTTCCGCATAGCCCAGCACCTGATCAAACGAAAGTCCGTGGTTTTTTAGTTCACGGTCCATCCTCTCCAGAGTTTTTCCGCAGTCGGGTCTGTCCTGCACGCACCTTATCAGCCGAGCAAGGGTCAACGTGTCAGATATGCTGACGCAGTCCGCCAAGCTCGCCCCGTGGCAAAGCTCTGCAGCAAGCCTGCTCATGCCCGTTTGCCGTTCTGACAACGTGTATCTTCTTGAGATCAACGCAAATATGTTCTGCAAAAGGCAAACGGAGATAAACTCATTCATCAGCCAAAGCTCGTCGATATCAAGCACCGTCACGTCCTGATACTTACGCAGATGATCCACAATGGCATCCTCCGTCAGCACGCCGTGGGTAGCATCCACCAGCCCGTGGCACACCGCATATATCCTGGGGTAGCCGCAAAGCTCCGTTTGATCAAGGATGGGGATATTCTTTATCCGCCCCATGGACGTCCTGATGGACCTTACCCGTTCTTTTATGATGCTGTAATTATCCAGCATCCATTCCCTCATCGTGTCAACGTCATCCGACGGGCTGTCGCCCTGCCTTAAAAGGCGGTAATAACGGTCAAAAGCCTTTTCCTCCCAGGTGGGGACCGTAACTCTTTTTGAACGGCTTTTTCTGTTTACGCTTCTGTGTTGCTCTGCCGAAGCATGAATTCTGTCTGTATCCAATCTTATCACCCTTTGTTTTTTGATATATTATATCCAAACATTGGGGCATCATACGCCGTAAGCCTCACAGTATCGCATAATTCCGCAGCAAATGGCAAAGGCAACCTTCCGCTGGTACTCCGTTGTCAAAAGCTTCATTTCCTCCGTGGGATTAGATATATAGCCGCACTCCACCAGCACCGCAGGTGCCCTGCCCGTTTTTAACACGTACAGATCGCTTGAGCCCTTTATCTGTCTTTTGTTGGTAGGGTCAAGCTCCGCCACAAGGCTGGATTGCACCAGCTCTGCCAAGGCACGGCTTTCCTCGCTTTGGGAATAATAAAAGGTTTCCGCCCCCTTAACGCTCTCGTCGGAGTATTTATTCATATGGATGCTCACCGCAAGAGTGTGGTCCGTTTCCAGAAATATCCGTTTCCTATCGTTGGAGGATAAGCCCTCGTCCATTCCCAGGGCATCCCCCTTGTACCCCCTTGTCAGCCTTATCTCGTACCCGTAGCTCATAAGGTATTCCGCAAGAAACATGGCTATCCGCATATTAAGCGCACTTTCCTTGGTACCTCTGGCACTTACAGCCCCCGGGTCACTGCCACCGTGGCCGGGATCTATCAGTATCACCCTGCCGTTTTTGCCGTTGAACATAGGCAAAAGGCTGTTTGACGCCTCCACCACCCTGTATGCCACCGCCCCCAAGAGCAAGCACAAAGCAATGGTCACCGCTATCTCTTTACTGTATTTTTTCAAAATAAAACACCCCCTTTTTTGAATTTTACGTCAAAAAGGGGGCATATATGACAAAACCGCATCGGTTACCCGATGCGGTATAATGTACTTATCAATACTGGAGGTTAGGATCCTTGTAGTCGTACTCATTGACTGCCTTTTCCATCTCGTAGAAGATAGTGTCCTGAATACCGGGAACACAGTCAATAGCCTTTGCCTTTTCAGGATCGCGGAGCTCCTTAAGGATCTGGTAAGCGTCATCCATTTCGGACAATGCAAGGCTTGTACCGATCTTTGCAGAGTTTCTCATGATCTCCTTGTTGAGCATACCAAGGTTGCAAACGATACCGTCATACTGCTTGAAAGTTACACCCTTGATATTTGCGAATCTGCCGTATATAGAAAAAGAGAAGTAATAAGCGTTAGGATACTTGCTGAGGTAGGACTTAAGCCAGTTTCTCTCAAGCTTGTTCCACGCCATAGGATTGGGGATAACCGTCTCCTTCTTGCCGCTGACCTTCTTCCACTCCTTAGCCGGCTCTGCACCAACGATCTTGCAGTTGTAGGGCTTTGCGTCAATAACGTAAATACCTGTCTCGTGGAATATCAGCATATCTGCCTTTGCAACGGAGCCGTCATCTCTGGGCATATAAACGTCGCACAAGCAATGCTTGCGGCCTACAAGCTTCTTATTAAAGCGCTTGAACACACTGTATCTGAAGGACTTTTCTTTATTAAAGAGAACAGCGAGATAGAACTCCTTCGTTGCCTTAAAGTAAGCAGAGAACGTATACTTCAAGAACTTAAAAATAAACAACGCTACCAGCGCAACTGCCAGTATGATACCTGTCATCAGCACCTTATTATCCGCTGTCAAAACGAGGATAACAGCAATAACAAGTGCCAGCATTATAAGCATGATCTTACCTTTTAAATGCTTCATAATACACCAATTCCTTTCTCTTTGCTAAATGCAAATTCGGGAGCCGATCAGACCCTCGGCACGGCTCCCCTTTTATGATTTCTGTCGGCCGAGAATCGCATTACGTTTATTATAACACATTTTTCGTTTTTTGGCTACATGAAAATACAAAAAAACGCCCAAAAACCCATAAAAAATTATAAACTTTTTGTAAAGAA
>JAGBHJ010000270.1 GCA_017935525.1 Clostridia bacterium
ATCAGAATGCTTCCGTTGGTGCTTGTAAGACACAGGATAAAGAGCCGTTTTTTGCGCTCGTTTTTGTATTACATACCCTATTCCGTTCTTGCGGTGATGACGGTGCCCGCAATATTCTATTCCACCTCCTATTACGTTTCTGCGGTGGTGGGCTGTGGAGTTGCGGTGGTGCTGGCATATTTTAAGAAGAGCCTGCTGACGGTGGCGATTGCCGCTTGCTCGGCGGTACTGGCGGTAGAGCTTATTATAGGCTTTGTTTTGTAAGGAGAAAAGATGATCGATCAGAATATACCTCTGGCGGCGAGGATGAGGCCGCAAAAGCTCAGCGAATTTGTGGGGCAAAGCCATATTGTCGGCAAGGGAAAGCTGCTTTACCGCATGATACAGACGGACAGGCTTTCGTCGGTAATATTCTGCGGTCACCCCGGCACGGGTAAGACCACCCTTGCAAAGATAATTTCAAACGAAACAAGCCATCTTTTCCGCAAGCTTAATGCAGTTTCTGCGGGAGTTTCCGATATAAGAGCCATAGCGGACGAGGCTGTGGTGTCATTGGTCAATCCCTCGGGCAGAGTGGTGCTTTTCCTTGACGAGATCCACAGACTAAACAAAAATCAGCAGGACGTGCTTTTGCCGTATATCGAGGAGGGCAAGATAATACTGATCGGTGCTACTGCGGAAAATCCGTACCACAGCGTCAATAACGCCCTTTTGTCAAGATCCACGGTCTTTCGGTTTGAAAAGCTGACGGATTTAGACATTGAGGTTATAATTAAAAACGCCCTTGCCGATAAAGAAAAGGGCTTGGGAGATCTTGATATCAGTATGTCCCCCAAGGCCATCAGACGGCTCAGCGAGCTTGCCTCGGGCGATGCAAGGTCGGCACTTAATGCCCTTGAGCTTGCGGCAATGACTACGGACAAAAACGAGGACGGCGTGATACTCATTGATGAGGAGGTCGTCAGCGAGTGTATCCGACAGAGGATAGTTGAGTACGACAGAGCAGGGGAAAACCATTACGACGTTGCCAGCGCGTTTATAAAGAGCATGAGGAATTATATGGAGCCCGATGCGGTGCTTCATTACCTTGCAAGGATGATAGAGGCGGGGGAAAAGCCCGAATTTATCGCAAGGAGAATAATGATCTGTGCGGCAGAAGACGTTGGGCTTGCAAACCCTGCGGCACTTCAGGTGGCAGTTGCTGCGGCGCAGGCGGTGGAAATGGTTGGCTGGCCCGAAAGTAGGATAATACTTGCTGAGGCAGCGTTGATGGTAGCTTGCTCACCAAAATCCAATGCGGCTTATATGGGAATAGACAGCGCTCTTGAGGATGTAAGAACAATGGATATAGGCGAGGTGCCGAAAAACCTTCTTAATGAGGATTACGAGGGAGCCATCAAGGGTAAGGAGAGTATTCCGTATAAATATTCCCACGATTTCCCTAATTCCAGAGCAATTCAGCAATATATGCCCGACAAATTAAAGGGCAGAAAATATTATATACCAAAGAACTCGGGCTCAGAGGCAAAGATCAGAGCCAGATTTGCAGAGCTGTTTGGTGCGGACTATTTTGATAAGTAAGGAGAAAATACTATGGAAAATAATATTGAATTGTATATAGAAAAGCTTGGATCAAAGGCACCCACACCCGGTGGCGGTGGCGTGGCTGCTTTGGCTGGAGCACTTGGTGCGGCGCTTGCATCAATGGTGTGCAATCTTACTATCGGCAAGCCAAAGTACGCTCAGTATGAGAATGAGCTTAAGGCGGTGCTTGAATCAGCAGAAAACCTCAGCAAAAAGATGCTTGCCTTGGCAGGGGAGGACGAAACTGCGTTTGAGCCGTTGTCAAGGGCTTATTCCTTGCCTACAGAGACCGACGAGCAAAAAGCTTATAAGGAAAAGGTCATGGAGGATTCGCTGAAGATCGCGGCAGACGTGCCGTTGAGAGCCGCAAAGGGCGCTTTTGACGTTATAGTGCTTATGGAAAGACTTGCAACAAGAGGATCGAAGCTTGTGATCAGCGACGTCGGCGTAGGCGTGCAGATGGCAAGGGCGGCACTTTTGAGCGCATCGTTAAACGTAAAGATAAACACAAAGCTCATGAAGGACAGATTTGTTGCCGACATACTCAACGATGAGATCGAATACGTTGTAAACGAGGGCGTAAAGCTTGCAGACGAAGTCTATAACACAGTTTTGGAAATGATGAAGTAAGAGGATATAAGGTCATGGAGATATTAAAGGGAAAGCCTGTTGCGGATGCGGTCTGCATCGACGTTACAAAAAGGGTCGAGGACTTAAAGAATAACGGCATTTGCCCCAAGCTTGCAATAGTGAGAGTGGGAGAAAAGCCCGATGATATTTATTACGAATCGGGTGCAAAAAAGAGGATGGAAAGCGTTGGTATCGACGTTTTAAGCGTTGTTTTGCCTGCGGATATAGCTCAGGATACGCTTGAAGCAAAGATTTCAGAGATCAACGGTGATGCTTCCATCCACGGAATACTTCTTTTGATGCCGTTGCCAAAGGCTATTGATGAAAACAGAATAAAGAGCCTTATTTCCGTAGAAAAGGATATTGACGGCTTGACGAGGGAGTCCATGGTCAGCCTTTACGAGGGCACTGCCAATGGTTTTGCTCCGTGTACCCCCAGCGCCGTAATGGAACTGCTGGAGTACAACAAAATAGACGTCAGCGGCAAGAGAGTAGTGATCATAGGCAGAAGCCTTGTAGTGGGAAGGCCCCTCAGTATGCTGATGCTGGCAAAGAACGCAACTGTAACTGTTTGTCACAGCAGAACAAAGGATCTGCCTGCGGTGTGCAGGGATGCAGATATACTTGTTGCGGCAGTGGGCAGAGCAAGAATGGTGACTGCAGACTACATCCGCCAGGGTGCGGTGGTGGTTGACGTTGGAATAAATATGGACGATGAGGGCAAAATGTGCGGTGACGTGGATTTTGACTCAGCATCGGGTGTTGCGGGGGCAATTACGCCCGTACCTGCAGGCGTGGGCAGCATTACCACGTCAGTTTTGGCAAAGCACGTTGTAATAGCGGCTGAAAGGTCAGCAAGATAAGGATTGTTATGGATCACATAGAAAAGCTTGAAAGCAGAAGTATTCATATTTTGAGAGAGGCGTACAGCTCCTTTAAGGATCTGTGCATGCTTTGGTCCATCGGAAAGGACAGCACCGTAATGCTCCGTCTGGCGCAGAAGGCGTTTTTTGGTCACGTTCCGTTTCCGTTGGTGCATATTGATACCTGCTACAAGATCAAGGAAATGATAGAGTACAGGGACAGACTGGCAATGCTCTATGATCTTGATATAATATACGGCGTAAACGAAAAGGCAATAGCGGAAAAGATGACGTTCCCCGACGGCAACTGCTCCAGGATCAAGTGCTGTGAGCTGTTAAAGACCCAAGCCTTGACTGATACCCTCAACGGTACGGGTGTCAGATACAGATTTAATCATAAGACCGGCAAGTACGAGCGCGATACTAATACCCAGCCATACACGGGCGTTATCGTCGGAGTCCGTGCTGACGAGGAGGGAAGCAGGTCCAAGGAGAGATATTTTTCCCCCAGAAATGAGAATAACGACTGGGACATTGCAAACCAGCCCCCGGAGTTCTGGAATCAGTACAAGACTGATTTTAAGCCCGGCACTCACGTAAGGATTCATCCCTTGTTGGATTGGACAGAGGTCGATATATGGGAGTACGTAAGGCGTGAGGGCATCCCCACGGTCTCCCTCTATTACGACAAGGGTGACGGCAAGAGGTATAGATCCCTCGGTTGCTGGCCCTGCACAACGCCTATTGATTCCACAGCAAAGAACGTTGACGAGATAATAGAAGAATTAAGAAGCGGAAAGCTGAAAAACGTTGCCGAAAGGTCGGGCAGACAGCAGGACAAAGAGGACGGCGGCGGACTTGAAGACCTCAGAAAGGGCGGTTATATGTGATGGATGAGCTGATAAGGACTACCGAAAAGGCTCTCAACGTTAAAAAACGTGAGGATATGCACATAGTTATCGTCGGCCACGTTGACCACGGCAAAAGCACCGTTATAGGCAGACTTTTGGCTGACAATAATATGCTCCCCGAGGGCAAGATAGAGCAGATAAAGGAAAAATGCCGCAGAAATTCCAAGCCCTTTGAATATGCGTTCCTGCTGGATGCGTTAAAGGACGAGCAGTCTCAAGGTATTACCATAGATACTGCAAGAACCTTTTTTACAACGGAAAAGAGAAATTATATAATCCTGGACGCTCCCGGTCACGTGGAATTCTTAAAGAACATGGTGACGGGTGCGGCAAGGGCAGAGGCGGCGCTGATGGTGGTGGATGCCAATGAGGGTGTTATGGAAAATTCCAAGCGCCACGGGTATTTGCTGTCAATGCTGGGCGTAAAGCAGATCGCCGTTCTTATAAACAAAATGGACGCAGTTGGCTATTCAAAAGAGCGTTTTGATGATATTAAGACGGAATACGGCGCATTTTTGGAGAGCATAGGAATTACTGCAAGCAGCTTTATCCCCGTCAGCGGTATGCAGGGGGATAATATCGTCAACAGCGGAGCAAAGAATATGCCCTGGTACTGCGGTGTGACGGTTATGGACCAGCTGGAGGCATTTGACTCCAAGGGCGATAATTCAAGGCTGCCTTTGAGAATTCCCGTGCAGGGAGTGTATAAATTTACTGGAAATAACGACGACCGACGTATTATTGCAGGCACGGTTGAAACGGGTGTGCTGAACGTTGGCGACGAAATAACCTTTTATCCATCGGGCAAGACTACCGTTGCAAAAACGATAGAAATGTACAATGCAGACGTGCAGACCTCGGCAGAGGCAGGCTCTGCAACGGGCTTTACAATGTCTCAACAGATATACGCAATGCGCGGTGACATTGCTGTAAAGAGTAACGAGCCACAGCCAAAGGTTTCAAACGGCATAATTGCAAATGTTTTTTGGTTGGGCAAGGAGCCCCTTGTAAAGGGCAAGTCATATACTGTCAAGCTTGGCACGGCAAAGGTCAAGGCGAGAATTGAGAGCGTCAACAAGGTGCTGGATGCTTCTACTTTGAACAACATCCAAAAGAGTGAGATAGCCCGCAACGAGGTTGGCGAGTGCAACATTTCGTTTGAAAGACAGATCGCATTTGATATCGTGGACGAAAACCCCATCACCAGCAGATTTGTACTGATAGATGATTACGAGATATGCGGCGGCGGAATAGTAACGGCGGAAAAAGCTATTGGCGGAGGCAATATCACAAGGGATGATGCTCTGATCACAAGGGACGAGCGAGTGCTTGCCTCAAAGCAACGCGGGCATGTTTTGTGGTTGACGGGGCTTTCCGGCTCGGGTAAGTCCACAATAAGCGGTGCGCTGGAGAGAGTATTGAACTCCATGGGATATTCCTGTTACAGACTGGACGGGGATAATCTCCGTTTTGGTCTAAATAAGGATTGCGACTTTACAGACCGAGGCAGGGACGAAAACCTCAGACGTGCGGCAGAGGTTGCAAGACTTTTTGCAGATGCGGGACTTATAACCATATGTACTTTTATATCTCCCAAAGGCGAGCAGAGGGCAAATGCAAGGGCTTGCGTGGGGGAGCTTGGCTTCAGTCAAGTGTACGTAAAGGCGTCTGTTGAGGAATGTGCACGGCGTGACCCCAAGGGACTTTACAAAAAGGCGTTTGAGGGCAGTATAAAGGGCTTTACGGGAGTGGATTCCCCCTACGATGAGCCTGTGGATGCAGATATCGTGATAGATACGGAAGAAACGTCCGTTGACGGTGCTGTGGATATGCTTTTGAATTACCTCAGCGACAACGGTATCATTTATTAAGAAAGGATAGCTCATGCTACTAAGTGAAATTGCAAACAGCATAAAAAATGCGGGTATATCCGCAGAAATATACGGCGATGCGGAAATTGCGGATATTACCTTTGACTCAAGACAGGTAAAGTGCGGTACCATGTTTACCTGCAAGGGCAAGGCTTTTAAGGAGGAGTATCTGACGGATTCTGTCAGCAAGGGTGCGGTGGCTTATATGGCAGAATGTCGTTACGACAGCGTTTGTCTGCCTTGCATCGTGACTGACGACATTAGAAAGGCGATGAGCATTGCCGCAATAACCTTTTACGGCAGACCCTTTGACGCATTCAATACAGTGGGAGTTACGGGCACAAAGGGCAAGACCACTACCACGTTTTTTCTCAACAACATATTCAATGCTTATACAAAGGAGCAGAACGCCGCATTCACCACGGTTGAGGTGATGATGGGTGACGAAAAGCGCAAGAGCGTGCTTACCACCCCCGAGGCTTATGACCTGCAAAAGCTTTTGTATGATGTAAAGCAAAAGGGATGCGAGTTTTTGACAATGGAGGTATCCTCACAGGCGTTGAAGGTGGACAGAGTTTTTGGAATGCACTACAACGTGGGAATATTCCTCAATATCGGTGACGACCACATCAGCCCCAACGAGCACCCCGACTGGCAGGATTATTACGACAGCAAGCTGAAGCTGTTTGAGATATGCGACCTTGCGGTGGTAAATCTTGACGACCCGAGAGGGGAGCAAACAGCCAAGCGTGCAAGGGCGGATGCGAAAAAGACGGTTACTTACGGCTCTGCAAAGGGTAGTGATTACCTTATTGCAGACGTGAGAAAAAACGGCGAGTATTTTGACTTTGACGTCAAAAAGCCCGACGGGACCGTGGGTACATACACCATTGCAATGCACGGCAAATTTAACGTTGGTAACGCATTGTCAGCCATTATTACCGCAGAGTATTTTGGCGTAAGTGACGAGGCAATACGTGAGGGCTTAAAGAAGACTCACGTGCCGGGCAGAATGGATTATTACTACAACAAGGAAAAGGACGTTTACGTTGTGGTTGATTTTGCACACAACAAGTTGAGCTTTGACAGCCTGTTTGACGCAATTCGAGAAGAATTCCCCACAAGGCGTCTGGGCGTAGTTATAGGCAGCGCGGGTGGCAAAGGCTTCCAGAGGCGTAAGGCTATCGGCGAGGTGCTGACAAAGCATGCGGATTACGCCATTCTGACGGACTGCGACAGTAATTTTGAGGACACAGAGAGCATCTGCCGCGATATTTTGCAGTACGTGGGAGAGGATGGCCCCGAATGCAGAATTATCCTTGACAGAGAAGAAGCCATCACCACGGCACTTAAGGAGGCGCAGGATGGCGACGTTATTGCATTGGTGGCAAGGGGAGAGGAATCCCGCCGCTGGTGGAAGGGCCAAGTGCTGGAGTGCGTGCCCGATACGGAGCTGGCAAGGCGCTTTAGGGATAATGAGCTGTGATCAAGCTCCTACGTTAAAGTAAATAATCAATTGTCGATCGCTCTGTGGATATCCGTCGGGCGATCTTTTTTTAGCATCTTTTTGTCATTCGGCAAAAAAACCTATTGTAATTTTTTCGGTTTTTGTATATAATATACTCGTGAACAACGCCTGGGGTTCTCGTCAGTCTGATTAATTTAACCTACATTTGATAATAGGGAAAGCCGGTTACTAAGGCCGATAGCGTGCCCTCTTCGTCAGGGATCTTTGTAAGTCTTGTACAGCTTGTACCCAACCTGCTATTCGCGGGTCTAAATTCTTCAGAGCAACGGCTTCCCGGGTAGTGTTTGCACATTACCCTTGATACCGTAACACTTGTGACTTGTCTGCCATGAGTGTTTTTGTTTTTTGAGGTCTTAATTGTGAATAATCTGTAAACAAATTGAAAAGTTCACAAAATATACATATTGTTTTGGTAAACTATCGTTAGTATTTATTTTTGGAGGGGAATATGCTTTATCCTATCAAGTTTACACCTGTTTATAAATCAAGGATCTGGGGCGGCACCAAGCTGAACGAGATCTATTCCCGAGTGATCCCCTCTACGGATATTGGCGAGGCGTGGGAGGTCTGCTGCAGGGATGACGGTATGAGCGTTGTTTCCAACGGCGATCTGCAGGGAATGCCCTTTGACCGCCTTATTGACACCTACGGAAGCGCAATTTACGGCCATATAAGAATGCCGGGTGGCAGATTTCCGCTGATGCTGAAGCTTTTGGACGTCAATTCTGACCTTTCCGT
The DNA here is from genome assembly GCA_017935525.1 of Clostridia bacterium. GTDB lineage: Bacteria > Bacillota > Clostridia > HGM11327 > HGM11327 > SIG351. Next base: position 8,126 of record JAGBHJ010000270.1, read on the forward strand.
GCAGGTACACCCTACGGAGGAGTATATCGTCAATAATTCCATTCCCAACGACGAGGAAAAGAACGAGATGTGGTACGTTCTCAGCGCAGAGGATAACGCATCGGTCATATGCGGTCTGAGGCAGGGTACTACAAGAGAATCCCTGCAGGAGGCCATCAACGAGGATAAGATAGAATCCGTGCTTGAAAGGATGCCTGTCAAAACGGGCGACGTTATTATGATCCCTGCAGGCAGTGTCCATGCGGCAGGCACGGGTATGCTGCTGTTTGAGCTGCAGCAATCCAGCGATACCACATACAGACTTTACGACTACAAGCGTAAGGATGCATCGGGCAAGGAGAGAAGGCTGGATATAGATAAGGCTCTCGGTACCATAAATTACGGCAGCTCTGCATACAAGGTGGAGCAAAAGGAGTTTGTCGACAGGGCGAACTTCTCATGGCGCAGGGTATTTCAATGCGATCTGTTTTGTCTTGACGAGCTGGAGATCCGCGACGGCGTTTACAGATGCAGAAATAACAAGGATTTTGTGATATATACCTGCATAAAGGGTGTGGCTTGCATTCAGGGCAATTCCGTAAGCGTTGAGCTTGCTGAGGGTGAGAGCTGCTTTATTCCTGCTTGTCTTACCAATTACGGTATTACGGGTGAGTGCAGGGTGCTGGCATCGTCGGTGCGTCCCCACGTAAAGATGTTTGAAAAGGACCGTGGTATTGTATGAGTGAGTTTGACCGTCAGCAATATGCGGAGCAAAGGCGACCGCATTTTAACATGAAAAAGCCCACCGTAACCTACGTGCTTATAGGCATCAATTTGTTGATGTACATTCTGATGACGGCGATTGGCTATATTAACGACTGGGGGCAAAACCTCCAGCTTATACTGTTTGGCGCAAAGGTAAACGAGCTTATTGACGTTGGTCAGGTGTGGCGCCTTTTGACCTGTGTTTTTCTCCACGTCGGCATTGCTCATCTGATATGTAACTGCTATGCCATATACGTTTACGGTCCCGTGGTGGAAAGACTTTTTGGCAAGGCAAGGTTTTTGACAATATATATCGTTGGCGGTATTATGGGCTCTCTGATGAGCTATGCCTTCAGCGATGCGGCGTCTGCCGGTGCTTCGGGAGCTATATTCGGTCTTATCGGGTGTATGTTTTACTTCCGAGAGAAATATCCCGATATATTCAGGAGGATATTCGGCAAATCCTTGTTTATAATTCTCGGCTTAAACTTACTGTTTGGCTTTATACAGCCGGGTATTGACAATTTCGGACACATTGGTGGCTTTATAGGCGGATTTGTGTCTGCGTGGGTAGTTGGACTTTTGGGGGAGTACGTTATGCCCTTCAAAAGGATATTTGCGGCATTGGTGTTGGCTATGATCGCGACGGGGTTTTTTGCAGTGGGCGTGATCTTCTGATAAAGGTGTTAGGGAGGTTTTTATATGTTCAATATTCTTATGTTTGATATCCAGGTGTCGGATTTTCCCGTGCCGTTGTGGTTAAAGCTCATGTTTGGTCCGGGAATATTGTGGTTTTTGTTCTCGGCGTTTTTGGGTTCTTGGATCTGCTGGAGATTTATTTTCGGCAATTCATCCGACAACGTGCTTAAGGCGGACAAGCGTTCGTCCATTATTCGCACGGGTTGGACGTTGTTTTTGTGTAACCTCTTGAGCTGTGTGCTTTTGCTGGTGGTGGAGTTTATTATGAGGACCTCTGAGGACATCTATATCAGCCTCAGCTCCCTTAAGATCTGGGACAGCCCCTTGACTGTTGTAGTGTATATGATCCCCGTGGTGATCAGCTTCTTTATAATCAAAAAGCAGGTAAAAAGCAGAGGCTATTACATGGTTTCCGACAGAACGCCTGTTAAAATAGCATCCTGGTTTATGGCGATACTGTACACGCCGTGGTACATAATGGTCCCCATGTCGCTTATTATAGATCTTTCTCAGTTTATAGAAGGCGGCGGAGGAGTAATAATCGAATGACGTCTTTCGTCTTAAAAACGGAATTTAACAGATAACAAAAGAGCTTATGATTCGGCAATGCCGTTTGTCATAAGCTCTTTTTCCGTAGGGTATATTATTTCTTCTGTGCGGACTCTATGTACATATCCCCATCCTTGATCCAGCCAAGCTTTCTCATACCTGAGTATATTGCGTACGTTATTACCAAGGGCAATACTACCTCAAGCACGCCTATCCTCAACAGTGCCATAACGGGGGACAGAGCCTCCAGCCCAAAGGCGGACATTGCCTCTGACGACGTCATCACGATGTATGAATTGATGGGGCC
>JAGBHJ010000035.1 GCA_017935525.1 Clostridia bacterium
GTTTAATATGCCCGACCCTTTGGGCAGAGTGATCAATATCGACGGCAGAGAGGTGTATTTTCCCCCGTGCATGGGTGCGTTTGTAGGTGCGGACATTACGTCGGCAATACTTTCGGCAGGACTGTGCAGGGAGGACAACACGGCAATGCTTTGCGATATCGGTACAAACGGCGAGATGGCACTGTGGCATGGCGGAAAGCTTTTTGTCACTTCTACGGCGGCAGGCCCAGTGTTTGAGGGCGCGGGGATAGAATGCGGATGCATGGGCGTTGACGGCGCTATCGATAAGGTCAGTGCAGAAAACGGTATGCTGAGTATCAGCACTATCGGACAAAAAGAGCCTGTCGGCATTTGCGGCTCGGGCGTTGTGGACGCTGTTGCGGCAGGGCTGGAGCTGGGGTTGATAGATAAAAACGGCACGTTAAGCGACGACATATACTTTTTTGGTGACGTCAGGCTGACACAATCGGACGTAAGATGCGTTCAGCTGGCAAAGTCCGCAATTATATCGGGTATATACACACTGGCAAAGAGAGCAGGGGTCATCAAGGTTGACAAATTCTGTATTGCAGGTGGCTTTGGCAGTCATCTGAATGTGGAAAGCGGTGCAAAGATAGGCTTACTTCCCAAGGATGCAGTTGGTAAGGCGGATGTGCTGGGCAATGCGGCGCTGGCAGGGGCTGCAGAGCTTTTGCTGGACGTGGGCAAGCGAGCGTCTGCGGAATGGATCGCTGGCAATGCAGAGGGGATAAACCTTGGCGGTGACGTCGTGTTTAATAAATTTTATATGGAAAATATGGCCTTTTTGGCATATAAATAAAAAGAAAGGGATAAATCTAAGGTGAAAGAGTATTTATCGAAGATCGCCGATGTGCTTTCAGAGCAGAATACCACATCGGACGGCTTGACTTCGGCAGAGGCTTTGTCCAGACAGGAAAAGTACGGACTTAACAAGCTGAAGGAAGGCAAAAAGGAAAGCCTGCTTCACAGATTTTTGAAGCAGTTTGTTGACCCCATGACTATCATACTCCTTGTGGCGGCGGGCATTTCCGCAGTGCTTACTGTGTATGAAAACGTGGTCGAGCATGCGGGTGAATTCCCGTCAGACGTTATTATCATCCTGGCGGTGGTAATAATCAACGCAGTTCTTGGTGTGGTGCAGGAAAGCAAGGCGGAAGCGGCTATTGCTGCATTGCAGGAGATCGCGGCGGCAACGTCCAAGGTCATTCGTGACGGCAAGCAGCTGACAGTAAGAAGTGAGGAGCTTGTTCCCGGCGATATAATCGTTCTGGAGGCGGGTGACGCAGTTCCTGCAGATGCAAGGATCATCGAATGCGCAAGCATGAAGGTGGAGGAGGCGGCGCTTACGGGTGAATCCGTTCCCGTCACAAAGCAGTCAGAGGTCCTTGATGCTGAGGACGGAAAGGAAGTACCTCTTGGCGACAGAAAGAACATGGTATACATGGGTAGTACCGTTGTTTACGGCAGAGGCAAGGCGGTTGTTGTTGGCACTGGTATGGATACGGAGATGGGTAAGATCGCAGATGCGCTTACACAGGCTCAGGAGTCCAAAACTCCCTTGCAGATCAAGCTGGCACAGCTTTCCAAGGTGCTTACTTATCTTGTTATCGGCATAAGCGTCGTTATATTCATTATCTCATTGATAATGGCGGACAGCTTTTCGTTTAAGGTAGTGCTGGATACGTTTATGGTTGCGGTTTCGCTGGCGGTTGCGGCTATTCCCGAGGGCTTGGCAACGGTGGTTACCATCGTGCTTTCCATCGGTGTAACAAATATGTCAAAGCGCAATGCCATCATCAGAAAGATGACTGCGGTTGAGACTCTGGGCTGCACACAGATAATCTGCTCCGATAAAACGGGTACTCTTACACAGAACAAGATGACTGTCGTTGACCATTTTGGCAGCGACGAAAGAGTAACTGCAAACGCAATGTCCCTTTGCTCCGACGCTGAAACAGACGTTGACACAAAGGATGCAGTTGGCGAGCCTACGGAGTGTGCGCTGGTAAACTATGCGTACAAGCTGGGCTTGGATAAGAACGAGCAGAAAAACGTGCTGGTGAGAATTGGCGAGGTGCCCTTTGACTCCGGCAGAAAGATGATGACAACTGTCCACAGAGACCCCAACGGCGCTCTGGTGCAGTTTACAAAGGGTGCGCCCGACGTTGTGCTCAGCAGATGCGTTGCTATCTACGACAACGGCGAGACTCTCCCCATGACGCAGGAGATAATGGACGGCATTATTGCGGCAAACAAGGGTATGGCTGACTCTGCGCTGAGAGTATTGGCTGTTGCCATGAAGACACTTGACGCAGAGCCAGAGGTATATGAGCCCGAGGCGGTGGAAAACGACCTGGTATTTGTAGGCTTGGTTGGTATGATCGACCCTGTAAGACCCGAGGTAAAGCCTGCTATTGACGAGTGCCGCGGCGCAGGCATCCGCCCCATTATGATCACGGGTGACCACAGAGATACAGCCGCAGCGATCGCTATGCAGCTGGGCATTATTGACGACCCCTCCCAGGCTATTACGGGTGCGGAGCTTGACAAGATATCCGACGAGGAGTTTGAAACAAAGGTTGAGCAGTATTCCGTTTATGCCCGCGTTCAGCCTGAGCACAAGACAAGAATAGTAAACGCATGGAGAAAGAAGGGCAAGGTTACCGCTATGACGGGTGACGGCGTAAACGATGCTCCCTCCATCAAGAATGCCGATATCGGCGTTGGCATGGGTATTACGGGTACTGACGTTACAAAGAACGTTGCCGACATGATACTTGCAGACGACAATTTTGCAACCATTGTTTCCGCAGTTGGCGAGGGAAGACGTATCTACGACAACATCAGAAAGGCTATCCAGTTCCTTTTGGCATCAAACCTGGCAGAGGTACTCTCCATCTTTATTGCTACGTTGATGGGCTTTACTATATTCCAGCCCCAGCATCTGCTGTGGATCAACCTTATAACTGACTGCTTCCCTGCCTTGGCGCTGGGTATGGAAAAGCCCGAAAAGGACATAATGACACGTATGCCCAGAAAGGCAGACGAGGGTATTTTTGCAGGCGGTCTTGGCTTTGCGGTGGCTTATCAGGGTGCGCTCGTAACACTCATTACGCTTGTCTCCTACTTTATAGGAAGAGACGTTCTGTTTGCAAAGCACGCGGCAGAAGCTGCAACATTGGGTTATACAGCAGCAGATCTTGGTACTTCAATGGCGTTCCTTACCTTGTCAATGTGTGAGATCTGCCATTCCTTCAACATGAGGTCAATGCACGGCTCCATCTTTAAGATGAAATCTCACAATATGTGGCTGTGGGGTGCAGCGGTGGTATCCTTCCTTGCAACTACGTTGGTGGTTGAGGTGCCCTTCCTTGCAGAGGTATTTGAGTTTGCAAGACTTGATTTGAGCGAATACGCTATTGCGTTTGGCCTTGCGGTATCCGTTATCCCGATAGTGGAGCTGACAAAGCTTGTTTACAGAATTATTCATAAGCACGACAAGGCGTAAGAAGTAACATGTGACATAAAATATTACTCACGGCTATGGAATCATTCCGCAGCCGTGAGTTTTTTATATATTGATCTATTACAGGGGAAAGAAAACCGCCCACCTTATAACAAGGTGGGCGGTTTTGATCATGCTTGATCGTATGTTTCTGATTTAATTATAAGCTGTGCCGTTGAATGTGCCTGTACCGAGGATCGTGATGTTTTCTTCGCCTGTGATCTCACCGGTAATGTCAACTGTGAATCCACTCAGATCAAGAACGATTGCATCGCTTACATCAAGTGTGTCAATCGTGATATCATCAAGTAGAACGATAGTTGCGTCATTATCGTTTTCAATAAACCAGTCAACAGCATCCTGCAGAGAAATGAATGACAAGAAAGAATCTCCTTCCACACTTGTGTCAAAATCGATCTTTGCAACAGATCTTTCGTCAAAGACGATTCCAATGATCTCTGCTGTACCATCAATGTTGATTTCTGCTCTGTCAACACTGTTTTTGATTGCTCTCGGGCTAGCAGTCGTTTCGTTTGTATAAGCTGCAGCGATCCTGCCACCTGTAATGTTGATCGTTGTGCCTGAAGCAGAAGCGGTTGTATCCAAATTCAAGCTTATAGTAGCGCCTACACCTCCTGCGGTGTCTGACTCGCACTCAGTATAGAATATACAATCCGTGATGTTGATCACGCTGTTCTCACCCCATACGTTCACGGCGATATAGCTTGTTTCTGCAACACATTCTGTAAGGTTTACCTGTACACCTATGGATGAACCGGGAAGGTTGATTCCGTAGTTAATGTTACCGAGGATCTCAACCTTATTAAGTGTCAAAGTGCTCTTTGCGTTGTAGCTTACACCGCGCTCGCACCAGCTTGCTGTACAGTCGATGGTGAGGTCGTTAATTTCAAGATCAACATCGGGGGATGTACTTGACACGTCTATTGCACGGTCAGCGCCGCTGTATGTAAGAGTGTGTCCGTTACCGTTGATAACTGTATCTACGGTTATAGCCAGCTTATTGCTGATCGTGATATCATTTTTAAGATCTATAACCAATGCGGACGTTGCATTTGCCAAAAGGGTCTGCAATTCAGCCGCTGTTGAAACAGCAATACCAAGCTTTTCTGCACTGTGAATTATTGTAAAGTTAGAGAAGCTTGCAGTAGCAAGAGTGATATCGCCCGTTGCGGGGTCATAGTAGAACTCGTTGTGAGCATCAACTTCCGAAGCAGATGCAACTGCTGTCATCTGAACACCGTCATGGAACATTATAACGCCCGTCAGGTTCTTTTCTACCTCACCCTTAAGAGTGATAGTGATGGGAATATTGTTGCTTTCGTCAACCTCGGGGATATTGATGTTAAATACGTAAACGTTGCTGCTGTCGCCTGTTTCGATAGTAACGTTACCGGATTCTGCCTCCTCGGAGCCAAGCTGCTCAACGTTCAACGTGAGAGACGTTGTGCTGCTTTCAACCTTGTCCGCGCTGATAACAACGCCGTTGGGGAGCTGTGCAGAAACTGTCTGGGACTGTGATTCCACGGTTACGCTGTTCTCGGAGCTGTTTGACGTATCAATAACGAATGTGTCATTATTACCGGGAGCAACGTTAATATTTTCAACAGTAACCTTTGTGGTTGTGGGGAGGAGCACCTTCTGCGTTACAACGGATGAGTCCGTCATTGTAAACGTGAATACGATGTATTCGTGGTTGCCCTCTGTCTTGCGGGTAACGTTTATGGATGCAATGCCAACGCCGGCGAGACCCTGGTCA
>JAGBHJ010000271.1 GCA_017935525.1 Clostridia bacterium
CCTACGATGCCTGCCGTACCCATGCCTGCGCCCAATGAATTGTTATAGAGGGGCAGGATAGTGGTGGCTATGGGACCAATTATTGCGCTGGAAAGGATCGCAGGCAACCATATCAATGGCTTTTTGATTATGTTGGGTACCTGAAGCATTGAAGTGCCCACGCCCTGCGCCAAAAAGCCTCCAAAGCCGTTGTCACGGTAGCTGATTATGGCAAAGCCCAGCATATTTGCACAGCAGCCCACCGTTGCAGCGCCTGCTGCAAGTCCGTCAATTCCCATGGAGATGCAAAGCGCAGCGCTTGAAATAGGCGCAGTCAACGCCATGCCCGTGGCAACCGAAACTATGATTCCCATAGGGATTGGCTGAAGCCTTGTGGCAGAGTTTATCATACTGCCAAGCCATTTCATAAACCATGACAAATACGGACCTACAAAGGAGCCTACCGCACCGCCCACAAGGATGCACACAAAGGGCACCAATACGATATCTACCTTTGTTCTGCCTGCGATAAGATTGCCGACCTCCGCTGCGAATATAGCCGCAACGTATGCGCCCACGGGACCGCCGGCTACGTTACCGAATGCGCCAACGACTGCGCATGAATAAATAACCAACGGCTTTGAGTGCATTCCGTAAGCAATGGCAACGCCAATTGCCGCACCCACGACATATGAATTCTTTGCAACTGCTCCAAAGCTGTCAAGGAATGAGAGCACCTTGATCTGTCCCAGCTGCGAAATGATAGTTCCTATAAGGAGCGAGGCAAACAAGCCATACGCCATTGACGACAAACCGTCAATAAACCAGCGCTTTGGCAGAGTTGTCAGCCAAGTCCAGAAGGAATTGTCTTTTGTTTTTCCCATTTTTTACCGTCCTTTTTGTGTTTTTAAAAATAAAAGCCCTACAACGCCTTTGGGGACATTGCCGGGCTTTGTCGTCATTTAAGCGTATCGCCGCGTTGCGTACAACGGAGGGGATAGCCTTGTGTTGCCGTAACAACATCACTTATTTTGTGTTATTATAACACATCGACTGTGCTGAAATATGAACAAACTGTTAATTGTGCTTGCTTTTTAGCTCGTCGATCTCTTTTTCCAGATATTCAATATGCTCTTTGAGATAATTGATGGTCTTGAGCAGCTCCTTGGGGGATCTGTGGTTGACGATCCTCTTGCCGCCTATCCTTACGATCTCGGCAGGAATGCCAACGACTGTACAATCGTCGGGAATGTCATTAAGCACGACGGCGTTTGCGGCGATCTTTGTGTTGTCGCCGATGTGGACGGGCCCGAGAATTCTGGAGCCGCTGCCGACGGTTATATTGTTACCCAGGGTAGGGTGTCTTTTGCCTGAATCCTTACCCGTACCACCCAAGGTTACGCCCTGGAATATGGTGCAATCGTCACCGATCTCCGTGGTTTCTCCTATTATAACACCTGAGCCGTGGTCGATAAAGAGTCTTCTGCCAATCTTTGCGCCGGGGTGGATCTCAATACCCGTGAAAAACCTGCTGAGCTGGGAGACCAGTCTTGCTAAAAAGTACAGCTTGTGAGTAAAGAGAAAATGCGCTATCCTGTGATTGAATACTGCGTGAACGCCTGAATAGAGCAGAAGTATTTCAAAGGTACTTCTTACGGCAGGGTCACGTTTTTTTATAGAATCCATGTAAAGCTTGAAATTACTTGCCATGATATATCCTCCTTTTGATTTTATCTGTAATATTTTATCATAAAGCTTTTCAAAATTCAATAGTTTTTTGGTGCTTAACAGAAATTTTTCTTGCAGGGATGCATAGTTTGTAAATTTATAAATTTGTTCACAATATAATGCTTGTCAATATGGACGAAATATGGTATAATAATCACAAATAAGGAACAAACTTCGTTTGTTTTGATGTGATTATTGAACCAACTGAGGTAGAAATGCGGATTACGCATTTCATTATGGTATAATTACCCTGTATAATATAAGGCGGAGAAGGTATTTTGGCTTTTCTGCCGCACTTTCTGACAAAGCAAAAAGGGGAAATAATGTGAAAAGACTAAACAGAAAACAAAAGGCGCTTGCGACTTTCTTATGCGGAGTAATGCTGTTGGCATCGCTCTTTGCCGCAGATAACATATGGTCGTGGGGGCTTTTTTCCGTAAAGGCAGCTGCAAAGGATTACAGCCAGGCGAGGGTAAAGCTGACTGATACAAGCCCGTCCACAACTTACGGTTCCATGGGCGCACCCACAAGTGTAAGCTTTACGGTAAAGGGTGAGTATTCCATAACGGGAATTACCGATTCAAACTATTCCTTCAGAAACGGCGTTCTCCTTAAGAACGGTGGGTCCTACAAGCTTGTAATGACGGAGGGCGTGATCGCCATCCAGTCCGATGAGGGCACATTTAAGCTGGGGACCGACGTAACGCTGTATTCCCACCTTGCAGGCAGGGATTATTACCTTACTGTAAGTAATCCTACCTACGGAAACTGCAATTACATAGGCAATATGAGGGCTTACGTTGAGGGTGGTACTATCGCGCTTATAAATACACTCCACTTGGACGATTATCTTTGCGGCGTTATTGCCTACGAGATGAGTAACGGTCAACAGGTGGAATCCCTTAAGGTGCAGGCGGTGTGCGCAAGGTCTTATGCGTATAATCTGATAAGATCAAGACAGGGTCAGTCCTATGACTTCTACGACACCACTTACAACCAGGTATATAAGGGTTACAGGGAAAATTACGGCAGATGCATCAAGGCAGTAGACGAAACTGCATATCAGGTGCTGACGTATGACGGTTCATATATTTCTACGTATTATTCTTCGTCAAACGGTGGCTTGACTGCTCACAACGGAAATGCATGGGGCTCAACAAAGCTTCCGTGGCTCAACGCAAACGTTGATGAGTATGATAAGGTCTATCAGGACAGAGTAACGACCATCTCACAGACCTCTATTTCGGGTGCATTCCTCAACAGATGCAAGAGTGCGCTTCAGAGTGGCGTTGAGGGTGCAGGCTATGATTTCGGCACCCTGCAGATAGTTTCTATGGATTCCGTTGTTGTTACGTATTTTGGTGAGCCTGTACAGCTGGCAGAGGATGAGCGTAGAGTTTATTCCGCTACTGTATCCTTTACCCTTAAGGCAAAGAGAACGGACGGCAGCCAGGAGTATGAGACGTTTACACAGTCCATTGTCAAGTACAGAGAGAATGCAAGAACGCTGTTTGGTATTTCCAGTACAAAATTCAAGGTTATAGACAATGGCTCGTCCTTCTCCTTTGTGGTAGACGGTAATGGCCACGGCGTCGGAATGAGCCAGAACGGTACTTACGCAAGAGTTGCCGCAGGGCAGACCTATTCGGAGATATTGCAGTTCTACTTCAATAAGACAGCCATCAAGACTCTCAATTACGAAACGTACATATACCAGCCCACGCCTACAAGTGAGTATCTGTACTCCCAGACTTCGGGCATAAACGACCTTGAGACCCTTAAGGTTGCTGTTGTGACGGGTGATACTCATCTTTACGCACAAGCGGGCGCTATTTATGACAGAGTGGTTGCTCTGGCAAAGGATGCACGTGTGACGGTAGTTGCCGCAGGGCAGGACTGGTACAAGGTCATCGTTGGAGATGATGAATACACGGGCTTTGTGCAGAAGAAGTATATAAGCATTCCCGAGGAAGTAGTGATCGAAAACGTCCCCGGTGTTTACGATCTTGGCATGACTAATAAGGAGGTCAGCATCCGAAACGCTCCCGCATTTGACGACAGCAATATAGTTGCCACAATGCCTGCGGATTCTCAGGTAATAATTGCAACTGCAGAGGACGCCTTCTACAAGATAGCTTACATGAATGGCTTTTATTACGTTGCACAGACGGAGGTCGATCTGACAGGATTAAAATCATACGCCATTTTTGAATCCGAGGTACTGGATTACAGAGTGCCGCTTTATGAGAGTGCTGACGTAAACTCGCAGAAGGTTGGTTTCTTAAATTACGGAACGTTTATAACCGTGTTTGACGTAAGTGACGATCGTGATTTTGTGCAATGTATGCATGATGGCAAGTACGTTTATCTGTTAAAGGACGGGCTTGATATCAGCATGAATATTTTGGGATATATCGTTCCCGAAAAGCTGAATTTTATCTCGTTGAACGTTAAGATAACCTCGGATACATCGGTATTTTCATCCTCCAACCTTGCTGACGGAACGCAGATTGCACAGCTTGTTGCAGGAGATATTGTAAAAGCTACTCAGATAGTGGGCAATGCTTATAAGATCGTTTACGGTGATGCTCAGGCGTACATTTCTATGGATGCCGCAAAGGAGCATTCCAAAACCGTTGTTATGACGGTTGCGACTGCGGTGGTGGATAATCTTTTGTACTCATCCATCGATATGGAAAGATCTACCGGCGTTTTGCCCGAGGGGGAAACTGCGGAGCTTATAGGCGAAAGCGGAGACATAGCTATTCTCAGATATAATTCGGGCATTTACTACACAACGTCCGCAGATCTTGTTATGAGCTATAAAGAGATATATACGTTTATTCTTGACTAAAGAAAGGTGTTTGATATGTACAGATCAAAGGAAGATATCAAAAAGACTATCGACGAAATGATAGTAAGAACCAGAGCAAACACTGCCGCCCTGACTGACGAATGCAGCGTGACGGATTATAAGCATCTTGTAAAGGATGGAATTTGGTCCGATGCTTTTGCGGC
>JAGBHJ010000272.1 GCA_017935525.1 Clostridia bacterium
CGCATTAGTATTTTCTGTAGTTATATACAGATATTATTATGATAGTAGGTGGATAGTAGGGAAAACAGAAAAACAAATTGAATTCAGATATGGAAAATTTGATGCAGATTTAAATTATTCTCCTAGCAAAGAATTCTATCCGAAATATGATCCGGCGTGGGTATATTGTCGTGGATATTTACTTAGCAACCCTGATTCTAATAAACGTTATTACGCAGTATACTTTGATAAAGATGGTATAGCGTTATTTGTTGATGAAGATTGGTTATCACTCTGAGACTGATATTTTATATTATCTAATCCATGTGGACCTCGGGATTTCCTGAGGTCCTTTCTTTTTTATCGTAGTAATCGGTAGTGGAGAACTGTGTTTTCCGGCTGGTCGTAAGAAAAATTGACCTCGGATATAGGCAAGGGGGCTTGCTTGTGTCATCGATCTATGCACAACTCTCTTTGCTTTTTCTATTGCCAAAGACGTGATTTTGTGGTAAAATATATAAAGAGAATTTTTGGCAAAAAGGAATTTATTATGAGAAAACTGTTGAAATACCTTAAGGGCTACGGCAAGGAAAGCGTGCTGGGCCCGTTGTTCAAGCTGCTGGAGGCGTCCTTTGAGCTTTTCGTACCGTTGGTGGTTGCCGCCATTATCGATACGGGCATAGAAAACGGGGACAAGGGCTATATCGTAAAGATGTGCCTGCTGCTGGTGGCTTTGGGCGTTATAGGCCTTGTGAGTGCGGTTACTGCGCAGTATTTTGCGGCAAAAACCGCAGTGGGCTTTGCAAAAAGGTTGAGGCACGCTGTGTTTGAGCACATACAGAGTCTGTCATACACGGAGCTTGACAAGGTGGGTACCTCCACTCTTATCACAAGGCTCACAAGCGACGTTAATCAGATACAGTCCGGCATCAATCTGACGTTAAGACTGCTTTTGAGGTCGCCCTTGGTGGTGTTTGGCGCTATGGTAATGGCGTTTACCATCGACGTTCAGGCGGCGTTGGTGTTTGTGGTGCTTATTCCTGTATTGTCGGTGATAGTTTTTGGCATAATCCTCGGCTGTATGCCCCTTTACAAAAAGGTGCAGGGCGCGCTGGATAAGTTATTGGGCATCACAAGGGAAAACCTTAAGGGTGTGAGAGTAATAAGGGCATTTGGCGCACAGGAGTCCGAAATTCAAAAGTTCACCGATGCAAATCAGACCTTAACGCTTGCCCAGCGCTTTGTTGGTAAAATATCGGCATTGCTGAACCCCGTAACGTACCTTGTGGTAAACCTTGCCATAATCGTTCTGATCTGGGTTGGAGCTATAAAGGTAGAGACGGGACTTTTGACCCAGGGTATGGTAATAGCCCTGTGGAATTATATGTCCCAGATATTGGTGGAGCTGATAAAGCTTGCAAATCTTATAATAACCATCACAAAGGCACTTGCCTGCGCAAGGCGTGTGAGTGCAGTGCTGGAGATCACCCCCTCCGTAACGGGTGCTGAAGGCTCTCCTGACAAGGTGGAAACTGACGTTGCTGTAAGCTTTGAGAATATCACATTCCGTTACGGCACAAGCCCGGAGCCCTCTTTGGAGGATATTGACGTTACAGTAAAGCGTGGGCAGACGGTTGGCATTATCGGCGGTACGGGCTCGGGTAAAACCTCCCTCGTCAACCTTATTCCCAGATTTTACGAC
>JAGBHJ010000273.1 GCA_017935525.1 Clostridia bacterium
GCAGAAATACTCACCATGGACAAACGCCGCAAGCCGCCAGTCATTCAGCGCAGAGTATTTGCCGATAATATCCCCGTAGCCGGACTGTATCAGCTCCATGGGAGCATCTTTCAGCACAGCGGTGTCCGCAATAACGGCAGTTGGCACGTGGGTGGTAAAGGTTTCCTTCATGCCCTCCCAGACCATTGCCGCACCTGTGGAAACGTAGCCATCCATGGAGGGTGCAGTAGCAACTATAAAGTACGGCAGACCGTGTCTGAATGACACAAATTTACAAAGATCGTTTATAACACCCGAGCCAACCCCCACTATAAGGTCGCATCCACAAGGAAGCTTTTCCTCAATATACGCCACAGCCTCCTCGTCGGGTATCAAAAAGCCCTCGCACTCAAATACAGCCTTTGCCTTTATTCTGCCGCCGATACAGCGCTCCGCAGCGCCACCGCAAGCGGCGTATGTGTTACTGTCCGCCACAAGAAGTATATTGTCGTAATCAGCCGTCAGCCCATCAAGCTCCGCCAAGGCACCGCTTTTTATCACTATCCTGTCAACGTCACACTTGTGCTCCCTGCCGCAAGGGCAGTTTTCCATTTGGCGCTTTAACTCATTAAAATCTATCACTGGTCCTTACCGTATCTTTCGTCAATTATTTCGGAATATTCCTTCCACATCTGGGATATTGCCACAAAGTCCTCATCAGTCAACTTACAGCTTTCCGTGGGTGTCAACGAATAGAGAGCGGGCACGCCAACCGTATTCTGGTTTATAAGCCACCTCATGGCGTCACGCCTTGTATTGAACGCCGCATTGTCAGTATCCAGCAATACGCCCGGCAATGCATAGGCAAACATCTTGCCCCTCATTGTCATATCCTCTCTGTTGCACCTGCACGCTCCGTCATAATCGTGCAATCTTGCCTGATCGCAAATATGCGCAAAATACGGATGGCATGGTGAGCAGTTGATCAGCGCCGTGGGCTTGACTGCCTTTGCCGCCTTGTAGATGTAAGCCATGTAGTCATACAAAAGCTCAACGCCGTATTTGCCGGAGTATGAATGCACCTTTCTGCCGATGGGGTTCCAGAACGCAAAATCCAGCTTAAAGCCATCACAGTCGTAACAGCCTTCATCCGCAGACAAAAGTCTGTGCATAACCTCATCAAGGTTCTTTAAGAATTCGGGGTGGGAGGGATCGACCGTTCTTTCACCCTTTTCCGTCTCCAGACAAGGCTTGCCTTCCCAGCCGTCCGTATCCCACAGCTTAAACCAAAGCATTGTGTGGATACCCTCTTTGTGTCTTTCGTCTATAAAGCCACGCATATCGCTCCACCTGTTGGGATCTACCTCATCCGTCGCATAATGCTTTTGCCATTTGTCATCCACGATAAGCGCCTTTGCGCTCAATTCGTACTTCTTTATTTTCTTTATTATGTCCTCATACAATAGCTGGCAGGCAATTTGCGAGGGATCATCGCATGGCATATCTCCCACCGAGCGCACGATCTGTTCTATCCAGCCGCACACAATGGGGCCATACCAGAATCTGGGGCGATCTTCCGTCTTTCTGATCTTTGCGTTGCCCGATGAGTAGTAGTAATTGGAGTACTTTACAACAACGTCATCCTCGTGGTCAGCCGAATATCCGATGATCTCGGGAGCAGTCCACTCTCCGTTGACAGTCACGTGACCGTACTGGTCCGTCACAAGGCAAAATCCGTTATAATAGAACGGATCGGAGGCAACCTTATAATCAAAGCTGTGAAAATTGTGCTCGCCCGGCTTTGCCACCAGTCCAAGACCCAAAAGCTTTGCCTGCGCTGACATCTTAAAGCCGTAGCAGAACATGGGCGGCACCATCAGCACGGACCATCTGTGGCAGTTTCTGCTGGCAGTAAAATGATAATCCTCCTCAGGGAACCAAGACCTGCAAGGGTTAAAGCCCTCGCTGAATTCATAGCTGCTGCCATAGCGTGCTATGCCTGCGTTACCGCGGAAGTATTCAACACCGTCAACTCTGCCCTCGCCCTTTACCGTCACCATATAGCGGAATCTGAGGGAATTACACACCAATTTATATTCCTTCTCCCACAGGCTGCTCTTGTTTGTCCAAACAAACGTAACGCAGTTTTTCTCCTCCGTTACACTCACCAGCACGGGAATATCCTCCTCAATATCAGCCACAAAGCCGCTGTCGTCATCCAACGTCTTCGGAACAGCCGTCCTTACGTCAAGCTCTGCGTACTGCGTGCCGTCAAGCAAAACGCCCACTCTGTGTCCGCATACTCTGAGAGAGTATTCCGTACCGTTTATTATGTAATTGCCGTCATTATCTTTTATAAAAAACTTACCCATAATTATCTCCTTGTAAAAGATAGTATTCACATTCAATATTATAGCACATAGAAGAATTTTTTTCAATCTCTTCACGTCAATGATATAAAATTTAATATTTTTACTTGTAAATATTGATTTATTCCGCTTTTTGTGGTATTATATTACAAAACCAACGACAAAGGAGACATATTATGTCACAGTTGAAAATAACAACATTTAATATTCGTTGCGTTTATCGCGGCGACGGTATAAACGCATTTATACACAGAGCAGGCCTTATATGGGACACCGTACAGAAAGAAAAGCCCGACGTTATAGGTTTTCAGGAAGTGACCCCCAGTATTCTCAAGCTTTTGAAAGTCCTCCTCAACGATTATGAGGTCATAGGTCACGGCAGAGAAGATAATTTTGACGGTGAAGGACTTTACGTTGCAGTAAGAAAGGATACCTGCAGTATCCTCTCTTGTGACACATATTGGCTGGGTGAGAATATATACAAGTATTCCCGGATCCAGGGTCAGTATTGCCCCAGAATATTCAACACCGTAAAGATAAAGCATCTTGAATCGGGTAAGCTTTTCAGAGTTTATAACGCCCATCTTGACTGCACACCGGATGAAAACGTCCGTGCAAAGGAAATGAACATACTTCTGGCAAGGGCAACAGAGGAATACAACATCCACGCTCTCCCCTTTGTTGTAATGGGCGACTTTAACTCATATCCGCACGAAGCTCCCATCACAGCTTGCAACAGCTTTGAAGCAGTACCGCTTACAGACCTTACCGCACATATTACTCACACATACCATGAGTACGGTAAATATACGGAAAATTTCAAGATCGACTATATATTTGCAACAAAGGAATTGGCTGATGCCGTTGTTGAGACCCGTGCTTGGGACGTATGTAACAACGGAATATATCTTTCCGACCATTACCCTATCTCCTCAACCTTTGAGATCTGATACAAAAGAGAACACAACGAGCGATGAGTTTATCCCATCGCTCGTTTTTTATCCACCAAGGTTTTTCCCTTATTATTGTTTCTGTATTCCAAAGGCGTTATGCCCACGTGTCTCTTGTAATTGCGGTTAAAGCTTCTGAGGCAGTTAAAGCCGCATTCGTACGATATCTCCAATATAGGCATATCCGTATCGGAAAGCAGGTAGCAGGCATGACTGATCCTGTAATGATTTACGTATTCGTTATACGTCACCCCAACTATTCCCACAAAATATCGTGACAGATACGATTCCGAATACCCCAAAGCCTTTGCCAGGCTGTGGAGGGTGCAGTCCTGCTTGTAGTGTTGTTCTATAAATTCAAATATGCCGTAGAGTATCTTATCCGTATGGCTCGCCGCCTCGCGATACACAGCATTTTTGTGGAAGCTTCCGCAAAAAGCATACAGCATCCCCTTTAGCTCGATATGGTCGGTATCGTCGCTGACTGCCTCCATCTGTCTTATGTAGAATTCATCCGGCACAAAGTAATTATCGACCGGTACCTTTGACGCTACCTTTTCTGAATAAGCGCTTACGTGCTTTTGAGAAAACAGGCACAGCTCGTGCTTGCTGTGGGTATCTGTCACCATGGAGTGTACCTGGTTTGGAAATATCAAAAGCGCCCCGCCCTTGGTGAGGCGGTATTCCCTATCATCCACGTTTACCCGCATTTCCCCCTCGGTGATCACTATCATCTCAAAGCAATGGTGCATATGCGCTTGAAAGGAGAAATCCTCCCCCGACTCCTTTGTAAAGTAATCTGCAGAAAGATCGTGCTTTAATTCGTAGAACATATAACGCCTCCATATCAAATTTTGTCTATAATTATATCATTTATGACGAGAAATGTCAACTTCTATATTGTATAATATGTTAAAAGTGTAAAAGCAAGGTCGTAGCCGACAAGCATTTTATACAAAAAACAATTTCGGAGGAAACATGAAAGAATTCTTTGAATCCATCCCTCACGTAAAATACGAGGGTACAAGCACCGCCAACCCGATGGCGTTCCGTTATTATAACCCGGATGAGGAAATATGCGGCAAAAAGATGCGCGACCATCTCCGCTTTGCAATGGCGTACTGGCATACGCTGTGTGCAGGCGGCTCCGATATGTTCGGTGTAAACACATCCGACAAGAGCTTTGGCTCAAGCGACCCCATGACATCTGCAAAGAATAAGGCACACGCCGCATTTGAATTTATGGATAAGCTTTCCATCGATTATTTCTGCTTCCACGACAGAGACGTAGCTCCCGAGGGCAAAACCCTTGAGGAAAGCAACCGCAACCTTGACGAGGTGACGGACCTTATAAAGGATCTGATGGCAGAATACAACAAAAAATGTCTTTGGGGTACTGCAAACTGCTTCAACAACCCCAGATATATGCACGGCGCAGGCACATCCCCCAATGCTGACGTCTTTGCCTTTGCCGCAGCGCAGATAAAAAAGGCTATCGAAACCACGGTCAAGCTGGGTGGCAACGGCTACGTTTATTGGGGGGGCAGAGAGGGTTACGAAACCCTTTTGAACACAAATATGGCCCTTGAGCTGGACAATATGGGTTACCTGTTAAAGATAACGTCAGAATACGGCAGAAAGATTGGTTTTACCGGCGACTACTACATTGAGCCCAAGCCAAAAGAGCCCACAAAGCATCAGTACGACTTTGACGCATCAACGGTCTGCGGATTCTTGGCAAAATACGGTCTTGATAAGGACTTTAAGCTCAATATTGAGGCAAACCACGCAACGCTGGCAGGCCATACCTTTGCCCACGAGTTGAACGTGGCACGAGTTAACAACGCTTTCGGCTCCATCGACGCCAACGTAGGCGATATGCTCCTGGGATGGGATACCGACCAATTCCCCACAAACGTTTACGACTCCACGCTGTGTATGCTGGAGGTGCTCCGTGCCGGCGGATTTACAAACGGAGGTCTTAACTTTGACGCAAAGGCTCGCAGAGGCTCGTTTACTTACGAGGATCTCGCATATTCTCATATTTCGGGCATGGATTCTTTTGCCCTTGGTCTGAGGATTGCAGACAAGGTGATACGCGACGGCAGACTGGACGAATTTGTTGCCAACCGCTACGCAAGCTACAACAGCGGTATCGGCAAGAGAATAGCAGACGGCGTTGCAACCATAGAGGAGCTGGAGGAATACGCACTAAAAATGGGTGACGTAACCACTAACACCAGCGGCAGACAGGAATACCTGGAAAACATCCTCAACAGCATCATGTTTGGTTGATAGGTGGCGATATGAAATACTCAATAGGCGTTGATATTGGCACTTCCGGCACAAAAACCGTGCTTTTTGACCAATACGGCAACAAAATCACATCATCCACCGTTGAATATCCCCTCCATCAGCCCAAAAACGGCTACGCAGAGCAGGACCCCAACGACTGGTGGAGCGCTACGGTAAAAACGATATCCGACGTGGTAACAAATTCAGCAGTAGCCCCTTGCGACATTGTTGGCATAGGCTTATCGGGGCAGATGCACGGTCTTGTTATGCTGGATGAGGACAATAAGGTCATCCGACCCTCCATAATCTGGTGCGACCAAAGAACAGGTGCGGAATGCGCCGACATAGAAAGGCTGGTTGGCAAGGAACGACTGATACAGATCACCGCAAACCCCGCCTTGACGGGCTTTACCGCATCAAAGATAATGTGGGTAAAAAAGCACGAGCCGGAAAACTACTCCAGAACAAGGCACATACTCCTGCCAAAGGATTACGTCCGCTTTATGCTGACGGGACAATACGCAACCGAGGTATCTGACGCCAGCGGAATGCAGCTGCTGGACGTTCCCAACAGATGCTGGTCCGATGAGGTCTTGCAAAAGCTTGATATAGATAAAGACCTTTTGGGCAAGGTGTACGAATCCGCCCAGATCACGGGCTATGTCACAAAGGAGGCAGCCCAGCTTACAGGGCTTTGTCAAGGTACACCCGTGGTAGGCGGCGCAGGCGACAATGCGGCAGCGGCAGTAGGTATGGGTGTTGTAAGAAACGGCAGAACCTTTACCACCGTAGGCACAAGCGGCGTTGTGTTTGCGCACACAGACGATATCGTGATCGACCCCAAGGGACGTGTTCACACATTCTGTTGTGCAGTGCCAAACGCATGGCATATAATGGGCGTGACGCAAGCGGCAGGGCTCTCCCTCAGATGGTTGAGAGATACCGTCTGCACGTCAGAAATTGCCCAGGCTCAGCAAGAGGACGTTGACCCTTACGTAATAATGGATGAGGAGGCACTCACCTCCCCCATCGGAGCAAACAAGCTATTGTATCTGCCCTACCTTATGGGTGAGCGAACACCGCACCTTGACCCCAATGCAAGAGGTTGCTTTGTGGGCTTGTCCGCAATACACAACAGAGGGGACCTTATCCGTTCCGTAATGGAGGGCGTTGCTTATTCCCTCAAGGATTGCCTTGGCGTGTTTGACGAGATGGACGTAGCGTATAACAATATGTACCTTTGCGGAGGGGGCGCAAGAAGCAGCGTATGGCGGCGTA
Source organism: Clostridia bacterium (assembly GCA_017935525.1). Taxonomy (GTDB): domain Bacteria; phylum Bacillota; class Clostridia; order HGM11327; family HGM11327; genus SIG351. The sequence goes on from JAGBHJ010000273.1 coordinate 6,872, forward strand.
TGCTGGCAGACGTATTTGAGGTGCCCTGCTCACGGACCTTGTCCGACGAAGGGCCTGCGCTGGGTGTCGCAATACTTGCACTTGTTGGTGCGGGAGTCTACGACAACGTCCCCGATGCCTGCGACGCTATTGTCAAAACAAAGGACACAGTTGAAAACCATCAGCGCAATTCCGCTGATTACAAAAAATACTACAATATTTACAAAGAGCTTTACGGGCAACTAAAGCCCGCGTTTGATGCATTGGCATCGTTATAATATATTCAAAAGGAGATAATTATGAAGAAAGTATTGATTTTTCAGGGTGGTTGGGACGGTCACGAGCCCCAGCTGGTATCAAAAAGATTCGGTAAGCTGATGGAAGAAGCAGGATACGAGGTTGAGATCTACGACACGTTGGATTGCCTTAAGGATCTTGAAAAGCTGAAGACATATTCCCTCATCGTTGCTTGCTGGACAATGGGCGAGCTTCCCGGTGAATGCTCTCACAACGTTGCAGAGGCAGTTGCCTGCGGTGTA
>JAGBHJ010000274.1 GCA_017935525.1 Clostridia bacterium
ATCATGCCGAAGGCAATTCATGAACGAAGTTCAATTCACGGCGCAAGCCAATTCATGCCATTTAGGGCAATTCATTATGGGCACGCTCGAATAACTTATGTTAATCCTTCGTTATCGCGCGTGCCCATTCTGCAGGAGTGCCGTTTTTTTACCTTATTCTTATCCTCTGCCCCGGGGAAATGCCGCATTTCAAAAAAGCCGTAGGATCAGAGGAAAGCAGTCTTTCCACACGGATGTGATCCCCTTGTCGCTCCCCCTCAACGCGGATACCGCCAACAGTTGCGGTTATTTTCCGCCCTTGTGTCTTTTGCCGTGCGTATATAACGCTTTCCGGCATTATTGAATACATCACGACGGCTGCCCTCCGTTGATCATTTGGCGCAGACGGCTCAACGCGGTATCAATGCCGCCCACCTCGTCTATCAGGCCGTACTTTACAGCCTCCTCCCCCACGACCACCGTGCCGATCTCGTTGGCAACGTCGCCCGTGTTCAGCATCAGCTTGGTGAATTTGTCGCGGGAAATTTCGGAATGCTCCGTCACAAAGCCTATTATCCTCTCCTGCATTTTATTCATATAATCATAGGTCTGCGGTGAGCCAATAAACAAGCCGTTCATTCTGATGGGATGGATGGTCATGGCGGCAGTCGATGCTATCACAGAATGCCTTGCACTCAACGCCAGCGGCACACCTATACTGTGTCCTCCCCCAAGCACAAGGGAAACCACGGGCTTTGACATTGTGGAGATAAGCTCCGCCAGCGCAAGCCCCGCCTCAACGTCGCCGCCCACAGTATTAAGTATCATCAGCAGACCCTTTATGCTCTTGCTCTCCTCCACCGCTATCAGCTGTGGGATTATATGCTCGTATTTTGTGGTCTTGTTCTGGGGAGGCAGTACCATGTGCCCCTCTATCTGACCAATAACGGTTATACAATGTATATCCGACTCCTCCTGCTTGATGGGCATTGCCCCCGTGCTTTCCACGGACGCCCTTACCTCGTCCTCTCCGCCGTAATTATCCTCGCCGTCCTCCGTGTAGGAATACAGTCTACCTGTACTGTTCTCCATCGCCTTTATAAACGGCGTAATATAGCGTCTGTACGTCTGTGTGTCCATTATTTTTCCTCCGTATCTTTTTATAATATTATCGTCAAAAGATAGAAAGTTCATACAGACAAATAAAAAAACCGTGCCAATAAGGCACGGGAATTTCCGATATTATATCGATTACTTTGCAAGTGCGTCTGCAAGGTCACCTATTGACTTGATGTTCTCAACCGCATCCTCGGAAACCTCTACGTCAAACTCATTCTCAATAGCCATAACAAGCTCTACGATCTCCAATGAGTCAGCATTGAGATCCTCAACAAACAATGTATCGTCGCTGAGCTTTTCAATGTCGTAGTTCAACTGTTCTGCTACTATCTCTTTGATTCTTGTTGCGTATTCATCTCTTGTCATACATTTATCACCTTTCTGGATCAATTATTTGCCTCGTTGCCGCCGGATATCTTACCCACGTTTGCCTTTACGATGGAGAGCACGTCACCCTCTATCATCTTTTCAGCCTGCTTCATAGCGTACATGACCGCAGAAGCCTTTGAGCTGCCGTGGATCTTGATAATGTTGGCGTCAACTCCCAAAAGCGGCGCGCCGCCAAAGCAATCAGCATTGAATCTGTCCTTTAAGCCCTTTATAGCCTTCTTCATAAAGAGGGCTCCGATCATCGCGATCTTGCTGGACTTAATCTCGTTTTTGAGGCTGCCCATCATATACAGTCCGACACCCTCCGATGTTTTAAGTATTGCGTTGCCAACAAAGCCGTCGCACACAAGCACGTCCGCCTGGTTGTCATACACATACCTTGGCTCAACGTTACCCACAAAATTCAGACCCTCGGCATTCTTTAATGCCTGATGAGCATCCTTTGTGAGGGCGTTGCCCTTTTTCTCCTCTGCTCCGTGGTTTATAAGACCGATCCTGGGAGAATCCACCCCAAGAACGTGCTTCATATAAACGTCACCCAGCACGGCAAAGCCCACCAGGTTTTCCACAGATGAATCTACGTTTGCACCGCTGTCCACCAAAAGCGTAGGACCGTTTTTGGCAGGCAAAGCAGTTGCCAATGCAGGTCTTTCTATGCCGCCGATCCTGCCGCAAAGCAACAGGCCGCCTGCAAACAATGCGCCAGTGCTGCCTGCAGAAATAAGCGCAGTGTCCTTATCACCCTTGACCATTGCCAGCGCACGAACAATGGAGGAATCCTTCTTGCGCCTTATAGCAAATACAGGTGACTCATTATTGTCGATCACCTCCGTTGCATTAACAACGGAAACTCTGCTCTTGTCATAATTCGGATACTTTGCAAGCTCCGAATTTATAACGTCCTCCTTACCAACCAGAACAACGTCTGCCCCGCACAACTGCAATCCGTCGATTGCACCCTTTACGATCTCGGACGGTGCGTTATCCCCGCCCATTGCATCAATTATGATCCTCATAAATTCTCCCTTTTTAGAATGTCATGCAGGGCAAGCGGTTAAAGCCTTACGCTCTAACCGCAATGCGCCTTGTTATTACTGCTCTGCTGCCTCTGTGCTGATTACCTGCTTCTTGTCATAGTAGCCGCAATTTCTGCAAGCTCTGTGAGAGAGCTTAGGTTCGCCGCACTCAGGACATCTGCCATTGCTGGGATTTTCGATCTTCCAGTTAGCTCTTCTTGTGTTTCTTCTCTGCTTTGAGATTTTTCCCTTCGGTACTGCCATTTGAGTTACACCTCCTACTTCTCAAAAAAATCCTTTAATGCCGCAAAGCGTGAATCGATAGGGGATTCCTCCTCACCCTTGTCACAATCGCAGCATTCAATATTCAAATTTATACCGCAAACAGGGCACATACCCTTGCAGTCATCACTGCACTCCCTTTTTGCGGGAATATTCATTATCGCGTTGGTCTGTACAGCCTCATCAAGATATATTACGTCGCCGTCGGTATAGTACATATCAACGTCGTTGTCTATTGCCTTTTGCTCCTGAGCAAAGTGCAGCTCCACGGGGAAGCTGATCTTACAAACGTAGTCACCCATGCACTTACCGCACACCAGCACTACGGATGCCTCGACCTCGCCGTCAAGTCTGTAATATTTGCTCCTTACGCGGGAAAGCTTGCCTACAAGCTCTACGTCACCGTCAAAGCGGATGTTTTCACCCAGATACTCAAAGCTCTCAACGGGAGCCTTTATATCCACGTCCACAACAGCGTTGACCTCACGCAGAAGACCGACAACATTTAATTCCATAATAACCTCTTACGCCATATTAACCCATAATATACGACTGTAATATTATACCCCTTTTTTCAATTTTTGTCAAGAGGGAATATCCGTTTTTTGCGGAGAAAAGTAGCCCTCCCTCTGCAAAAACGTCACTTTAATATCTTTTCCATATATACGATGTCGTACTCTCTGCCAAACTTTTCTCCGCAGGCGGTAAAGTGCCCGCATTTTGAGTAGCCCATCCTCTCGTGAAATCTGACGCTGTCAAGAGTCAGGTACTCATCCTCCTCGGGCGGATACGCAATGCAGGCGTACAGGTTCTTTTTGCCCATTTTTCGGAGCTTATCCTCCATGGCGCAGTACAGCGCCCTGCCAATGCCTCTGCCGCGTTTGTCTCTGCGAACATACACGCTGAGCTCACAGCTCCTTTCGTAAGCCCTTCTGGTGTGAAAGCCCGAGGCATAGCAGTATCCCACTATCTCGCCCTCCAGCACCGCAACTATGTAAGGGTATTTTGCAAGAGTCGCCTCTATGCGCCTTTGGAACTCCTCCAACGTGGGCACGTCGTACTCAAAGGATACCGCTGTTTCCGTTACGTAGGGCGCATAGATCTCCAGAAGCACGGGAGCGTCTTCCACGCAGGCAGATCTTAACGTCAACTCACCCATTGCCATCAGATAAGGTTGTTGATAGCGTCAAACGTGTCCTTCATTACGGCATCGGGGTCCAGCTTGGGCATATAGATAATGTCGTGTCTGCCGTCGTCAAACGCCCACACGTCGTCGCCCCTCATTCTGGGCGCCATCATTATCTTAAGCTCGTATGCGTCAAAATTGTGCACAAGACCCGGGCCTGCAACGTCCCAGAAGTGGTGGCTCCACTCCGTTTCGCCGGGGTATGCAAGCTCCGGCAGGTCGTTGCGGAAGAACTTTGCCGTATCG
>JAGBHJ010000275.1 GCA_017935525.1 Clostridia bacterium
GGAGCTTGTTGGCGTTTTTACAAGGAGAACGCCCGAAAGCGTAAAGACGGTATTTGAGGATACAAAGGTATATAAGGCTGACGACGTGATGTCCTTTAAGGGCAAGATAGACGTTATTATAATCTGCGGGGGCAGTGCAACAGACCTGCCTACCATGACTCCCATGCTGGCAGAGCATTTTAACGTTATAGACAGCTTTGACACCCACGCCAAGATCCCCCAGCACTATGCGGCAGTAAACGATGCGGCAACAAAGGGCGGTAATATCGGCATGATATCCGTGGGCTGGGACCCCGGAATGTTTTCCCTCAACAGACTGTATGCAAATTCCATCCTTGTGGACGGCAACGACTATACGTTCTGGGGCAAGGGCGTAAGCCAGGGTCATTCCGACGCCATCAGACGCATTGACGGCGTGCAGGATGCAAAGCAGTACACCGTACCTGTTGAGGCAGCGCTGGAAAGCGTAAGAAATAACGAAAATCCCACACTTACCACAAGACAAAAGCATACCAGAGTTTGCTATGTTGTGGCAAAGGAGGGCGCAGATAAGGCAAGGATCGAGCAGGAGATCGTTACAATGCCCAACTACTTTGCGGATTATGACACCACGGTAAACTTTATTTCTCAGGAGGAGCTGGACCGTGACCACGGCGGCATTCCCCACGGCGGTGTTGTTATCAGAAGCGGTAAGACGGGCAAGGCGGGGGAGAATAACCACACAATAGAGTATAAGCTGAAGCTGGACTCCAACCCCGAATTTACCGCAAGCGTTCTTGTGTGCTACGCAAGGGCGGCGTACAGAATGAATCAGCGCGGTGAGATAGGCTGTAAGACTGTGTTTGACGTCAGACCTGCCGACACCATCGCAAAAAGTTATGATGAAATATTAGCGCATATGCTTTGATAATAAAAGATTTTTCAGGAGAACAGATATGTTAAAGGTATTAAAGTTTGGCGGCAGCTCATTGGCGGACGCAAATCAGTTCAAAAAGGTTGCCGAGATAATCAAGAGCGAAAACAGCAGAAGATACATAGTTGCTTCTGCACCGGGCAAGAGAAATTCATCCGACACAAAGGTAACGGATATGCTCCTTACCTGCTTTAAGCTGGCGTCGGAAAAGAACCCCATTGACGATATTTTTGAGAAGGTAACCTCAAGATACAACGGCATTATTGCCGATCTTGGTCTGGACCTTAATCTGGAGGAGGATTTTGCAAAGATCAAGTTTGCTATTCTCAACCACGTTGGCAGCGACTACGTTGCATCAAGAGGTGAGTACCTCAACTCCAGAATTCTGGCGGCATACCTGGGCTTTGACTTTGTGGATGCGGCTGACGGCGTGTTCTTTAAGGACAACGGCACGTTTGATGCAGAAAAGACAAATGCCGCGCTGAAGGATATGCTCCAGTACCATGAGTACGCGGTTATCCCCGGATTTTACGGCTCCATGCCCAACGGCACCATAAAGACATTCTCCCGCGGTGGCTCCGATATCACAGGCTCCATCGTTGCAAGAGCAGTGGAGGCTGACCTGTACGAAAACTGGACGGACACATCAGGTATGCTGATGGCAGACCCCAGAATAGTTGACGACCCCAAGCCCATTGCGGAGATCACTTACACAGAACTGAGAGAGCTTTCTTACATGGGTGCTTCCGTATTCCATGAGGATGCTATTTCACCCGTAAAGAAGGCAGATATTCCGATAAATATCAGAAACACAAACCGTCCCGACGACAAGGGTACGCTCATCGTTCCCAAGTCCAACGTTGTCAGCGAGCACATCATCACGGGCGTTGTGGGCAGAAAGGGCTTTACTGCTATATTTGTAGAAAAGGATATGATGAACTCCGAGGTAGGCTTTGGCAGAAAGGTGCTTGAGGTTATTGAAAAGCACGGCGTTTGCTTTGAGCATTTGCCCTCGGGTATCGATACGATGTCCGTTGTGGTAAGCTCCAAGGACATCAAGGAGATCAAGGGAAACATTACTGCAGAGCTTGTTAAGGCTGTTGACCCCGACTCCATCACTCTGTTTGAAAACCTTGCCCTGGTAGCGGTGGTTGGTAGAGGTATGATCAGAACGGAGGGTACTGCTATGCGTACGTTTAAGGCGTTGGCGGATGCTCACGTAAACGTAAGAATGATCGACCAGGGCTCCAGCGAGCTTAACATCATAATCGGTATTGAGGAGAAGGATTACGAAACGGCAATCAAGGCTATCTATGCTGAATTCGTAAAGTCAAATAATTGATAACAACAAAGGATAAGACGTATTAGAAAGGTACGGTGGAATATGGATCTCAGTAATATATGCGAAAATATATCCGTAAATTCCAAAAATCACGTCTGCTTTGCGGGACAGGACGTCTGTGACCTTGCAAGAGATTACGGCACGCCCCTGTACCTTATGGATGAGGAGAGGATACGCCGCAACTGTAAGGTGTATGCTGAGGCTGTGAGAGAATTCTTCGGAGAGGGCTCAATGGTGCTTTACGCCAGCAAGGCGTGCTCCTTTGCAAGGATGTACTCCATCATAAATGATGAGGGCCTTGGCACGGACGTTGTTTCCTCGGGTGAGCTTTTTACCGCGTTGAGGGTGGGCTTTTCTGCGGAGAATATGTTCTTCCACAGCAACAACAAGACGGACGATGATATTTATTACGCCATAGACAACGGTGTAGGCCACTTTGTGGTGGATAACGCCGAGGAGCTGGAGGCAATAAACAGAATAGCAGGGGAAAAGGGTATAAAGCAGGGCGTATTGCTGAGGCTAACACCCGGCATAGACCCCCACACGTATGCGGCGGTGGCAACGGGTAAGGTGGATTCCAAATTCGGCTCTGCAATAGAAACAGGGCAGGCGGAGGAGATAACTGCCCTCGCCGTTGGCCTTGAGAATATTGACCTTGAGGGCTTCCATTGCCACGTTGGTTCCCAGGTGTTTGATGCAGAGGTTTATATCCGTTCAACGGACATAATGCTGACCTTTATTAAGGAAATGCAGGACAAGCTGGGCTATACCGCGCGTTTGCTGGACATTGGCGGCGGATTTGGCGTAAGATACGTGGAGGATGACCCCTATATAGACATCAGAGAGGGTATCAGACAGACAGCGGAGTCAATGCACAAAAAGGCAGAGGAGCTCGGTATCAAAATGCCCGTAGTATTTATGGAGCCCGGCAGAAGCATTGTGGCGGATGCGGGCATGACGGTCTATACGGTGGGAACTGTAAAGAGGATACCCAGGTATAAGAACTACGTTTCCATAGACGGAGGCATGGCGGACAACCCCAGATTTGCGCTTTACGGCTCAAAATACACTCTTGCCCTTGCCAACAGAGCAAACGACGAGGCGACCTTTGAGTGCTCCGTGGTTGGCAGATGCTGTGAGAGTGGAGATATAATTCAGGAAAAGGTTATGCTCCCCGACGGTATCAAGAGAAACGATATAATTGCGGTGATGACAACGGGTGCTTATAATTACTCAATGTCATCAAATTACAACAGACTCGGCAAGCCGCCGATAGTAATGCTCAATAAGGGTGAAAGCTACGTCGCAGTAAGACGGCAGACCCTTGAGGATATAATGTCTAACGACGTTTACTAAAATAAAAGTACGGAGAATATTTATGCCGATAACGGAAATATTGGAACAAAACGCAAGGCTCTACGGCGACGAGACTGCCCTGGTGGAGATCAACCCCGAGTTTGAGCCCGGCAGCAGAATTACGTGGAGGGATTACGCACTTATTCAGCCTCAGGCAGGAGAGCCCTTCCGCAGAGAGATCACGTGGCAGGATTTTGACAAAAAGGCAAACAGATTTGCAAATCTTCTGTTTACAAGAGGATGCCACAAGGGCGACAAGATAGCAATATTGCTTATGAACTCATTGGAGTGGTTGCCCATTTACTTTGGAATATTAAAGGCGGGGGCTATTGCCGTACCGCTTAATTACAGATACACAGCAGACGAGATCAAATACTGTCTTGACAAGGCTGATTGCTCCATGCTGGTGTTTGGCCCTGAATTTATAGGCAGAATGGAGGAGATCTGTGACAGGATCCCCAAGATAAAAAATCTGTTCTACGTGGGCGAGGATTGTCCCGTTTTTGCGGACAACTACGACAAGCTCATCGTTTATTGCTCATCCCATGCACCCAAGGTGTCTATTATGGATGACGACGATGCGGCAATATACTTCTCATCGGGTACAACGGGCTTCCCCAAGGCGATATTGCATGACCACACAAGCCTCATGCATGCCGCAAAGACGGAGCAGAACCACCATTCCCAGACGCATGACGACGTATTTCTTTGCATACCGCCCCTTTACCATACGGGTGCAAAGATGCACTGGTTCGGTAGCTTTTTGGTGGGTGGTAAGGCGGTGTTGCTTAAGGGCACAAAGCCTGAGTGGATACTGAAGGCAGCGTCCGACGAGCAATGCTCAATAGTATGGCTTTTGGTGCCGTGGGCGCAGGATATTCTGGATACTATCGAAAGAGGCGACATAAACCTTGATGACTACGATCTGGAAAAGTGGCGCTTGATGCACATTGGCGCACAGCCCGTTCCGCCGTCATTGATCAAGAGATGGATGGAGGTCTTCCCGAACCACAGCTACGACACAAACTATGGCTTGTCCGAGTCCATTGGCCCCGGATGCGTACACCTTGGCGTGGAGAATATACATAAGGTGGGCGCCATCGGCAAGGCGGGTTACGGCTGGCAGACGAGAATTGTTGACGAAAATTGTAACACGGTAAAGAAGGGCGAGGTCGGCGAGCTTTGCGTATATGGCCCCGGAGTTATGAAGTGCTACTATAAGGACGAAAAGTCTACAAACGAATCCATCAAGAACGGCTGGCTTTTGACGGGTGATATGGCTATGGAGGATCCCGACGGATTTATCTTTTTGGTGGACAGAAAGAAGGACGTTATCATCACGGGCGGAGAAAATCTGTACCCCGTGCAGATAGAGGACTTTATCCGCCGCCATGAGGCAGTAAAGGACGTTGCGGTTATCGGCTTGCCAGACCCCAGACTGGGTGAGATCGCGGCGGCAATTATTGAGGTCAAGGAGGGCTTTGAATGCACGGAGCAGCAAATGAACGACTTCTGCTCGGGAATGCCCAGATACAAGCGCCCCAGAAAGATCATTTTTGCAACAGTCCCCAGAAATCCTACGGGAAAGATAGAAAAGCCCAAGCTTCGTGAGATCTATTGCGGCGAGAGCCTTGTGGCACAGCAGATAGAAAAGTAAAAGAGGATAAAGAAATATTATGGCAAAAAAATTATTACTCGGTAATGCGGCGGTAGCAAGAGGCGCATGGGAGGCAGGCGTAAGAGTGGTCTCCTCCTACCCCGGCACACCCTCCACCGAGATCACAGAGAATATGGTGCAGTACGACGACGTTTTTGTTGAGTGGGCACCCAACGAAAAGGTAGCCGCAGAGGTTGCCATTGGTGCTTCCATTGCAGGAGGCAGAGCAATGACCTGCTGTAAGCACGTTGGACTTAACGTTATGGCTGACCCGATATTTACGGTAAGCTATATCGGCTCAAACGGCGGCTTGGTCATCTGCGTGGCGGATGACCCCGGTATGCATTCGTCACAGAATGAGCAGGATTCCCGTCACTATGCAAAGGCAGCAAAGATGCTGATGCTGGAGCCTGCAGATTCAAGCGAGTGTAAGGAATATACAAAGAAGGCTTTTGAGCTTTCCGAAAAGTACGACGTTCCTTGCTTTATAAGACTTTCCACAAGAGTATCCCACTCACAGAGCTTGGTTGAGCTTTGCGACAAGGATGACGTGGAGCTGAAGCCCTACGAAAAGAACATTGCCAAGCACGTTATGATGCCGGGCAACGCCATCAAGCGCCACGTTGTGGTAGAGGAAAGACACAGGGCGTTGGTTGAGCTGGCTGAGGACTGTGAATTCAACACGGTCGAGGACAATGGCTCCGATATCGGCGTTATTACATCGGGTATCAGCGATATGTACGCAAGAGATGCCTTGGGTGACAAGGTCAATTACCTCAAGCTTGGCATGGTTTACCCCCTGCCCGAAAAGCTGATAAAGGATTTTGCCGCAAAATGCAATAAGGTCTACGTTATCGAGGAGCTTGATCCCTTTATTGAGGAGCATTGCAAGGCGATGGGCGTTGACGTTATCGGCAAGGATGTATTCACACTTTTGGGCGAATACACACCTGCGATGATAGCAAAGGCTGTGCTGGGCGAGGATGCAAAGGAATATAACGAGGTAAACGAGGCTCTGCCCAACCGTCCTCCCGTTATGTGCGCAGGCTGTCCTCACAGAGGTACGTTCTACGTGCTTAAGAAGCTGGGCCTTACGGTTTCCGGCGACATCGGATGCTATACCTTGGGTGCGGTGGCTCCCTTGGCATCTGTTGACACCACCATATGTATGGGTGCGTCCGTAAGTGCGGCACACGGTATGGCAAAGGCAAGGGGCGAGGAGTTCAACAAGAAGCTTGTAAGCGTTATAGGCGACTCCACGTTTATGCATTCAGGTATCACGGGTCTTATTGACATCGTTTATAACAAGGGCAACAATACTGTAATTATTCTGGACAACTCCATTACAGGTATGACGGGCCACCAGGATAACCCCACAACGGGCAAGACCATCCGCGGAGAGGCTACAAAGCAAGTGGATCTGTTGAAGCTTTGCCAGGCGGTGGGCATTGACCACGTTGTTGTGGCAGACCCCTTTGACGTAAAGAATTTTGAGAAGATAGTAAAGGCTGAGGTGGAAAGAGATGAGCCCTCCGTTATTATCGCTCAAAGACCCTGCGCATTGCTGAAGACTGTAAAGTATTCCGGCAGATGTGAGATCACGGACAAGTGCAAAAAGTGTAAGATCTGTATGAAGCTGGGTTGCCCTGCCATCAGCGTAAGAGACGGTGCAGTGGTGATAGATGCTACACAGTGTAACGGTTGCGGACTTTGTACTAACGTATGTCCTTTTGGCGCAATAGAAAAAAGAGATTGATGTTGGGAGGATGACGGTATGAGTACAAAGAATATAATGATTGTAGGCGTTGGCGGACAGGGCACGCTGCTTGCAAGCCGTATCCTTGGTAATGCGGTTATCAAGGAGGGCTATGACGTAAAGGTGTCCGAGGTGCACGGCATGAGCCAGCGCGGCGGAAGCGTTGTTACATACGTAAAGTTTGGTGACAAGGTAAATTCTCCCATTGTGGGCAAGGGCGAGGCTGATATTATTCTTGCCTTTGAGCTGTTGGAGGCGTACAGAGCACTTCCGTACTTAAAAAAGGGTGGCAAAATGATCATCAACGATCAGCAGATAGATCCCATGCCCGTAATAACGGGTGTGGTGGAGTATCCTGCAGATATCGGCAATAAGCTGAGCGCCTTGTGTGATTGCACGGTAACGGATGCTTTGGCATTGGCGCAAGAGGCGGGCAATACCAAGGCTGTAAACGTGGTGCTTATCGGTGTTATGGCAAAAAATACGGAGATTCCCTACGACGTTTGGGTAGAAACGATAAAAGAAACTGTTCCCGCAAGATTCCTTGAGGCAAATCTTAAGGCATTTGATCTGGGATACGGCATTTGAATATAAGGAGTGGAAATATGATATTAAACCCACAGATGGAATGTATGCCTCGCGAGGAGATCAAGAAGCTTCAGTCGGAGAGACTTGTGTGGCAGGTTAAGAGAATGTACGAGAAGGTGGAATGCTTCCGCAACAGAATGGATGAAAAGGGACTTAAGCCCGAGGATATCCACGGTGTGGAGGACCTTTCCAAGCTGCCTTTCTCTTACAAGAGCGATTTGAGAGATTATTACCCCTACGGCTTGTTTGCAGAGCCATTGTCCGATATTGTAAGAGTTCATGCATCATCGGGTACAACGGGTAAGAGGATCGTTGTAGGCTATACGGAAAATGACCTTAAGATATGGGCAGAGTGCTTTGCGAGAATGCTGGCGGCATTTGACGTTACAAAGGAGGACATAATCCAGGTTTCCTACGGCTACGGATTGTTTACGGGAGGCTTGGGCGCCCACGGTGGCGGCGAATACATGGGATGTACGGTGATCCCTATGTCGTCCGGTAACACACAGCTCCAGATACAGACTATGGTTGACTTTGGTGCAACTGTGCTTTGCTGTACACCCTCCTACGCGCTTTACCTTGGCGAGGAAGTGGAGAAGATGGGCGTTAAGGACCAGCTGAAGCTGAAGGTTGGTATTTTTGGCGCAGAGCCTTGGACGGAGAGCATGAGAAAAGAGATAGAGGCAAAGCTTGGCCTTAAGGCTTGCGATATATACGGTCTTTCCGAAATACTTGGTCCCGGTGTATCCGGCGAGTGCGAGTACCAGGAGGGTATGCACGTTTGGGAGGATCACTTTATCCCCGAGATCATCGATCCCGACACAGGCGAGGTGCTTCCCGAGGGCAGCACAGGCGAGCTGGTATTTACGACCATCACAAAGGAGGGCTTCCCCCTTATCAGATACAGAACAAGGGATATCTGCTCTCTTAATTACGAGCCCTGCAAGTGCGGCAGAACACACGTGCGTATGCGCAAGCCCACGGGCAGAAGTGACGATATGCTCATCATCAGAGGTGTTAACGTATTCCCGTCCCAGGTTGAGGAGGTACTCCTTAAGGTAAGCGGCGACAGCATCACTCCCAACTACCAGATAGTGGTTGACAGAGTAAACAACAACGATACATTTGACGTAAACGTTGAAATGAGCGAAAAGCTCTTTGCGGACGACGTTAAGTCCGTTGAAAGAGTTGAGGGCATGATAACAGAAAAGCTTCGCTCTGCGTTGGGCATTGGTGCAAAGGTACACCTTGTTAACCCCAACACCATCAAGCGCAGCGAGGGCAAGGCAAAGCGAGTTATTGACAACCGTAAGCTGGTATAAGGAGGCATATTATGATAATCAAGCAGTTATCCGTTTTTGTAGAGAATAAGAAGGGCAAGCTGGCTTCCATTACGGAAACACTTGCAAATAACGACGTTGACATCAGCTCTTTGGCTTTGGCTGATACTACGGATTTTGGCGTATTGAGAATTATTGTTGATAAGCCCGACGTAGCATACAGAGCATTGACAGAGGCAGGCGTTGTGGTAAAGATCACGGACGTTGTTGCAGTTGCAATGGACGACGTTCCCGGTGGTGTTTCAGGCGCATTGAACGTTGTATCCGAGAATAATATCAACATCGAGTACGTATATGCCTGCGTGGGCAAGACCCAGGGCAAGGCGTTGATGGTTATCAAGCCCGAGGAGCTTGAAAGGGCAGAGGCTGTGCTCTATCAGGCAGGCTACGGAAAGATAAGCCCTGCGGATATTTACAGGATCTGATGAGGTCGATATGGAATACACAGTTTCTAACAGAATGAGCACTATCAAGGGCTCGGCAATAAGAGAAATATTTAAGTATGCGGCAGACCCCGAGGTAATTTCCCTGGCGGGCGGAAATCCTGCTCCCGAGCTTTTCCCTGCAGAGGCTTTGGCTCAGATCGCAAATGAAATGCTGACAAAGCAGCCCACGTTGTCATTGCAGTACGGTGTGACGGAGGGCTACACTCCCCTCAGAGAGGCAATAAAGGAAAGACTCAAGAGAGTGGAGAATATAGGCAAGGAGAATGACGACGTGCTGGTGCTTTCGGGCGGTCAGCAGGGTTTGGATCTTTCCACAAAGCTCCTTGTTAACGAGGGTGACACGGTCATCGTGGAGGAGCCCAGCTTTATCGGTGCGCTGAACGCATTCCGTGCTTACGGCGCAAACCTGGCAGGCGTACCTATGGACAGCGACGGCATGAACATAGAGGCGCTGGAAAAGGTGATTGCGGAGAATAAGAACGTTAAGGTGATATACACCATTCCCACATTCCAGAACCCCATGGGCACTACCATGAGCATCGAAAAGCACAAGGCATTGTATGACGTTGCAAAGAAGAACGGAATTATCATCATAGAGGATAACCCCTACGGCGAGCTGACGTTTGACGGCACAAAGATGCCTACCATCAAGTCCATGGACGAGGACGGAATTGTAATCTATTGCGGATCTTTCTCCAAGATATTGGCGCCGGGCTTGAGAATTGGTTTTATGTGTGCGGACAAGGCAATTACCGCAAAGGTGACTGTTGCAAAGCAGGTGACGGACGTACATACGCCTATGATAACACAGCTGATGGCGTACGAATTTCTCAAGAGATACGATATTGACGGGCTGATCGTTAAGATGCGTGAAAATTACGCCCACAAGTGCAAGACGATGCTGGATGCAATGGAGAAGTATTTCCCCAAGGGTATTACCTACACAAGGCCCGGCGGCGGTCTGTTTATATGGTGTGACCTTGGTAACGGCATAGACACATTGGAGCTTTCCAAAAAGGGCATAGAGCAGAAGGTGGTTTACGTACCCGGAAACACATTTATGGTGGATATGAACAAGCCCTGCAGTGCGTTGAGATTGAATTATTCAACAATGAGCGACGAGAGGATCGTTGAGGGAATAAAGAGATTAGGTAAGATATTTACGGACGCGGTTGAAGCGGCAAAGTAAATGAAAAGAAACCGATAGTATTGTTTTATATAGCGATGTACACAACTTTTGGCAGATACTTTGCCAAAAGTTGTTGTATATATGGAGAAAAAGAATATGAAAAAAGAATTACCAAGGAGAAAGTACATACGTCTGAATGATTATGATTATAGTTCTCCTGGAGCATATTTTATTACTATTTGCAATAAGGATAGAAGAAATTCTTTTTGGACAGAAGGTTTTATTACTGATAAGGTTGGGTGGATCACCGTAGGGGCGAACTGTGTTCGCCCGCAGAATCTACCATTGTCAAGAAATGGAGAAATTGTTAGAGATGAACTCGAAAAGTGGAATACAACCTATTCTGCAGTATCGTTGAATTCTTATGTGATTATGCCTAATCATATTCATATAATTGTAAGTATTTATTCAAATGAATA
>JAGBHJ010000276.1 GCA_017935525.1 Clostridia bacterium
CCTCTCCGCCAATATGGCAATAAACTCGCCGTTTGTGGGCTTGCCCTTGTCGGGGTCAACGGTATTTCCAAATACACCGTACATCATTCCGATGTCTCCGTTTTTGAAGGTGTATTCCACGGCGGTGCGTATTGCTCTTTCTACCGCCGCAGGCTTTACTCCGTAGGCTGCTGCCACAAGCTCATTCAGCTCCTTTACAGTCTTTTCCCCATCAACCAGCTCTATTGCTACCGCCCTTGCGGCGTATCCAAAGCCCTTGTGGCTCTCTTGCATCCCCATAGAATTCAGAACGGGGCGCACCCTTGCCTCCATTATCTCCGTTTTGTCCATCACAAGCCCCTGTACAGCCTTTTCCAGCGCTCGGGCGGAAAAGGGTTTCAGCAGTACGTACTGCGCCATTCCTACTCTTTCATCCCCCGCATCCCTCGTAAGGTATATAACGGGCACCTGCTGTATCCACGCCACAGCCGATTCGTCCAGTATCACGGCATCTGCCCCTGCCACATCCTCTGTCAGCAAACAACCGCTTATCTTTGTTGCCAACAGCTCTGCCAACAAGGCATTACGGCGGCACACCACTCCTATCCTTTTCATCCTTTGCTCCTTTTGCTCTTTGTTATATTGTAACTCCGCCTGCAAAAAGAGTCAACGGGGGTATTTTGATGGAAATCGGATTTGTTTGTCGTTTAAAAGAACAAAAGGATGCCTTTGTATCGGCATCCTTTCGACAATTGCGAATGTAATAAATTAGAAAACTAAAACGGCAACCGCGTTTTAATCGCAGAGATCAATAAGCCTTCTTCTTTCTTGCAACCTTTCTTGCAGCCTCAGACTTCTTTTTTCTCTTTACGCTCGGCTTCTCATAGCATTCTCTCTTGCGGAGTTCAGCTACAATGCCTGCACGTGCACACTGTCTCTTGAATCTCTTCAAAGCATTTTCGAAATTTTCATTCTTACCTACTTTAACTTCTGACATTACAACTCCCCCCCTTCGAGCATATGTTATACTATATATCGTAATCCCCTATATTATAATACTTTCTGCCAATTCTGTCAAGGGGTTTTTTGCAAATTTTATAAAAAATTACAAAAATTTATACCGTCTTGCCGTCAATGATGTCACAAATAAAGTCTGTGACTGCCTCGGGCTCAATGTCAAACACTGCAGCCAGCTCCCGGTAGAGTATTCCCGCTGCCTGCTTTAAGTACTTTTCGTCTACCTGCGCAAGCTTTTTGCCCTTATCCTTTGAGGCAAGCTTTTTGGCATATATCATCTTAATAACCATGGTCACCTTATCCAGACTGTGGGACTCCAATGCTGTTTTGTAATAGCTCTCCATTGATCTGGGGTTTTTGCACTCATTCTCATCAACCAAAATATCGGGCATGCGCATTATAAAGTCCATTGCCTCCACCTTTGTCATGATCTTCCTCATAAAAACGGGTGTGTCAATGGGTGTATATATCCTCTCACCGTCAAATAAGGGAATGAGCGTATAATATTCCCTTTGCGGCTTCAGCCAATCCATTTGCGGCAAGCCTATCTCGTCAATTCTGTAAACGCCTTTATTGCCGTATACAACGATATCTCCAACACTGTACACAGTAATATCCTCCTGATTCTAAAAGCTTCCTTCGGTCACTACGGATATTTTACCACAGAATTATTTTTTACGGGCGTGAAAAAGTTATTTTTTTGCTAAAAATGGGAGAAATTTTTTATATTTTTCTCTTTTGTTTATTGATTCCGAATATTTTTTCTACAATATGCCATTGCTTCCATAATCTGATTGATGACAAAATACGATTTCCATGTTACAATATCATCGACCCTCGCCAAGGGGGACAAAAAACAAAAAAGGAAGGTATTTATATGAAGAACACTATCAAAAAGACAGTCTGCGCCATTCTGGCGGCAATACTTATTACCACGTTTGCTTATGCACCTGCACAAGCGGCAACGTACTACAACAGATGGAGCCTTAAGGCACTTTGGGACAAGCTTTACACCCAGTCCTCCCCCACCACTCCGCCTGTCACATCAACGCCTACGCCCACTCCAAGCGCACCACAAGCCTCACAGAAGCCTCAGTCAGGTACAAATGAGCTTGTATCCCTCATAAATAACGAGCGCACGCAAAGGGGAATAAAGGCTTTGACGGCGGATGCAGCCCTTACCCGCGTTGCACAGGCAAAGGCAGAGGACATGGTAAAAAACGGTTATTTCTCCCACACGTCGCCCACATACGGCTCTCCCGCCCAGATGATACGCTCATACGGCATCAGCTTCCGTTATTCCGGCGAGAACATCGCGAAAAATTCCTCCATTCAAAGGGCTCACACTGCTCTTATGAATTCATCAGGGCACCGCAAGAACATACTCAACGCCAACTACACAAAGGTCGGCATTGGTGTTGCCTCATTGGGTAACGGCTCGTACGTTATTGTGGAAATGTTTATAGGGTAAAGATCTGAACAAATAACGAAAAAGGGACGAGGAAGGCGTGCCTTCCGTAAAGCAAGTTTTTACCTGCCGATAGAAAGTCGAGCTTGTAGGGGCGTTCTGTGAACGCCCGCTTTCGTATCCGCAAAAGCAGTGCTTCGTATACCTTAATTAAAGACTACAACCCAATTTCCGTCTATTTGCAAATAAACGGTTTGCACAAACCAAAGGCTCCCTTGTGTAAAGGGATCTGACGCCGAAGGCGGCTGAGGGATTGTTTTGAGCGATAATCTAACCTTTTACAATCCCTCCGTCTCGCTCTGCGAGCCACCTCCCCTTACACAGGGGAGGCTTTTTTTACCTCCCGGAAGGTAAGCAAGTGTGCTTTTGATATGCCAATGTCAAAAGTGCCTTTGCGTTGCTTTTGGCAAAAATCTTGTTGTCTTTAATTCAGTCAGTAGTTGTAAAAAAACAGAGAATACAAATGCATCCTCTGTCTTTTTCTGTCGGTAGGTAAGTCACTCATAGAGCCTCATCAGTCCATGATTGCTCTTTTCTTTTCTATACATTCGTCCAGCCTTGCAATGTAGTCCGCCGCATTCTTCGGATTTACGGAGCGCTCTATCCTTGTATCCTGTGCATAGCACCTCTTGCTGGCAGAGCCTGCTCCAGCCGCCCAACAAGTGCTGTCGTTATCCATCATACGGATATTGTACCTGCACACACAGCCCTCCTTGCAGAAGCCCACGTTTTCCAGTCCGCCCAACATATACTTTTGTCTGTACAGATAATACGGGAAATATCCGCATTTATCCAGTCTTTCGTACTCTTGGGCAATTAGCTCCTCTATGCCGTCCATGCCGCCGAAAATATCCACGCCGTCCCTGTTGAGCTGGGATGCGTGCTTTAGTGCCAGCACGTGGACGGTGATGCCGTCGGGCGCAAGGGAATGTATCTTGTCAAAGGTAGCCTTGACGTCGTCCTTTGTTTCCCCCGTCAGCCCCACGATCAGGTCCATATTGATGTTGTCAAAGCCCACGGACCTCGCCAGCTCGTATACCCGCACGATATCCTTTGAGGTATGCTGTCTGCCTATCCTCTCAAGGGTCTTGTCGTTCATGGTTTGAGGGTTGATGCTGATCCTTGTGACGCCTGCCGCCTTCATAAGCCTCAGCTTTTCCTCGTCAATGGTATCGGGGCGCCCTGCCTCAAGGGTAAACTCGCCAATACCACGGGCGGAAACTGCGTCACTGCATATCTTGCACAGCCTTTCAAAATGCTCCATGGGCAATGCGGTAGGTGTTCCTCCGCCAACGTAGAGAGTTTCCAGCCTTCCCTTGGCTGTTGAGGTTATAAACTCCGTTTCCTTTTCCAATGCCTTCATGTAGCCGTCCAGATGGGGCAACACTCTTTCCAGCAATTCCGAGGGAAATGAGCAATAATTACACCTTGTGGTACAAAACGGCACATGAAGATAGAGCGAAACGTCATCCGCCCGGGGCATATACCGCCTCTGCACCATGGAGGTACGTGTCAAAAGCTCCGCCTTTTCCGGAGAAATGTCGTACCTTTCCATAAGAGTATCCACCGTTTTTTGCGGTGCAGACGTATCCAGATGTCTGTTGGAGATGGCAAGGGGTCTTACGCCTGTCAGCATTCCGTAGGGCAAGCCTCTGCCCTCAAAAGCCTTTATGGCGTTATACACCGTCACCTTAAGACCGTCCTTTACACGGCGCTTGTAGAGTATATCATCCTCGCCATCAAACGGTTCGCCCACGTCAAAGGTCTTTGTGACACTTTCGCCGTCCTTGTCAAAGGTGGTGATCCACAGGTTATCCTGCCATTTGCAGGTCATGCGGGGGCTTTGCCCGTCGTAGGGACGTTCCATTGCGATATCCACAGTCTGCCTTGGGTAAAAAGCCCTTATCAGCTCCGACGCCTCGTTGGCAAGATTGTCAATATCGACCTCCAGCTTTACCATAAATAGCTCTCCATAAGCCTTAAAGCCATCATATTCGTCATCTTTTCGTTGCCGATGGTTGTCTCCTCATTGTGTCCGGAGAATACCGCCGTATCATCGGGAAGCTTAAACAGCATGGACAATGACCTTGCCAATGCGCCTGCATCACCCGTGGGGAAATCCGTTCTTCCGTAGGTACCAGCAAACAGAGTATCACCCGTAAGCACCACACCATCGGAATAAAGGCACATACTGCCCTTTGTGTGGCCGGGAGTGTGCATTACCAAAAGGCTCTCGTCACCAACTGTAATGCTTTCCCCGTCGTTCAGCAAAACGTCCGCCTTGCCAAAAAAGCTCCTGCCCGTAAAAAGGGAGGAAAGATTTTGCACCCCGTCCTCAAAGACATCTTTTTCTGCCGCGCAGATCATTATGGGCAGATCAAACGAAGATATCCCCGCGTAATGGTCGTAATGAGCGTGAGTCAGCACCGTTGCCACCAGCTTGATGCCAAGCTCCTGAGCTATTGCCAATATGTCGCCTGAGTTACCACCCGGGTCAACCACTATGCCCTCTTTTTTATTATCACAATACACTATGTACGCATTTTCCCCATAGTGGGAAACGTACACCTTACACACCTTTAACATATATATTTCCTTTCAAAGCCAAAAATCCGTTACTGGGCGTCCCTTTCCAACAGCATGGTGACAGGACCGTCATTCACAAGGCTGACCTGCATATCAGCGCCAAACTGTCCCGTGCCAACCACAGCGCCATCCTGCTTCATCAGCTCCACAAAATACTCATACAGCGGTATTGCCTCGTCGGGCGGTGCCGCCTGAATAAAGCTGGGGCGAGTGCCCTTTTTGCAGTCTCCGTAGAGAGTAAACTGGGACACCACCAGGTAATCCTTGCCGAGGTCCTGGGCAGAAAGGTTCATTTTGCCCTCGGGATCCTCAAATATTCTCAGCTTTTTTATTTTATCCGCCATCCATTCTATCTGTGCCCTTGTGTCACCGCATTTGATGCCCACAAATATCAGCAAGCCGCCTTCTATCTCGGCTACTCTTTTGCCCTCAATATCAACGGATGCGCTTTTAACTCTTTGAACTACCGTTCTCATTATCTTCTGTAAACCTCGCTAACTCCGGGCTTGCTCTTCATTCTATTCATGAATGCCAGCAAGGGATCCTTGTTTTTGACGTTGACCTTGACGTGGATAATTCCCTTTTCCTTTTCCGGTGTGAGGGAGACCAGCTCAATATTCATATCCGCCAACGCCAGCACCGTGTCCGCCGCGATCTTGTTGACGTTCGCCGTATCGTAGGCACAAATATCAACTCTTGCGGGGTACAGACCGCTGTAACCCTTTTCCCACTTAACGTCCAGCACGTGATAATCATCCTCCACGTATCTCTTGACGTTATTGCAATCTATTCTGTGGACGGAAACACCCTTGCCCTGAGTAACGTAGCCTATTATCTCGTCACCCGGCACCGGCATACAGCATGGTGCCATATGTGTCAGAACGTTGTCCACACCGGGAATGACCACGCCTCTGGAAACGGAGCGCTTTTTTGTGGTATTGACTATCTCAACGTAAGCATCCTGACCGATCTCGGGCTTCTTTTCCAGCGCCGCCTTAAACATCTCTATCAGCTTAAAGAGTATCTTGTTGGTGGTAATACCGCCGTAGCCGATCGCGGCATACAGATCGTCCACAGTCTTGTAGCCGTGCTTATCCATAACCGTCTGCACCCAATCCTTATTCATAAGTGCGGACAGATTATATCCCTGCCTTACGGCATTCTTTTCCAGCATATCACGGCCTCTGGCGATGTTTTCATCGCGGTTGGTCTTTTTGAAATACTGCTTTATCTTTTCCCTTGCCTGGGTACTCTTTATTATTTTGAGCCAATCTCTTGAGGGCTTTGCATTGGGGGACGTCTTTATGCCGACGATGTCGCCCGTCTGCAATACGTACGTCAGCGGCACCAGCTTGCCGTTGACCTGAGCGCTTGTGCAGGTATTGCCCACCTGAGTGTGGATGCTGTACGCAAAATCAATAGGTGTTGAGCCGCTGGGAAGGCTCTTGATGTCGCCCTTTGGTGTAAATACCAATACCTCGTCAACCACAAGATCCTGCTTTACAGCCGCAATAAAGTCCTCTGCGTCGTGATCCTCCGCCTGCCACTCCAAAAGCTCTCTCAGCTTTGCCATAAGGGTCTCAAAGGAGTCGTCCTTATCGTCGCCCTCCTTGTACTTCCAATGTGCGGCAACGCCGTATTCGGACACTCTGTGCATCTCCTCCGTACGGATCTGCACCTCAAAGGATTCACCGTTTTCCTCGTCAATTACCGTCGTATGCAACGACTGATAATTGTTTGGCTTGGGGCAGTTGATGTAATCCTTAAAGCGGTTAAAGATAGGCTTCCACAGCTCATGGACCATTGCCATTACGATGTAGCAATCCATCTTTGTCTTTACGATAACTCTCAACGCAATAAGGTCGTATATCTGGTTGAACTCCAGATTTTTGATATACATCTTGCGGTATATACTGTAAAAGCTCTTTGGTCTGCCCTGTATATCCGCCTCTATGCCGTTATCCTTAAGCTTTTTGGACAGCTTTGCTATCAACGCCTGAACGTAATCCTCTCTCTCCGCCCTCTTTAGCGCCACCTTCTTGGCAATATCCGTGTAGGATACGGGGTCGATGTACTTAAGAGAAAGGTCCTCCAGCTCCCACTTGATCTTAAACATACCAAGCCTGTGGGCAAGGGGTGCGTAAATTTCCAGAGTTTCGTAGGCCTTGTTTCTCTGCTTTTCGTTGGTCATAAATTCAAGCGTGCGCAAATTATCCAATCTGTCCGCCAGCTTGATAACGATAACTCTTACGTCCTTTGCCGTAGCAACAAGCATTTTACGCCAATTTTCCGCCTGGCGCTCCACCTTGCTGGAGTATTCGTACTTATCGATCTTGGTAACAGCCTCAACCAGCGTCGCGACCTCCTCACCAAAATCACGCTTTAACTGATCCTTCGTATAGGGGGTATCCTCTACGGTATCGTGCAGGAGACCCGCCATAATGGATGCGCTGTCCATACCAAGCTCGGCAAGGGTGTAAGCAACGTGAATGGGGTGCACGATATAGGGCGCACCTGAAAAGCGCTTCTGGTCCTTGTGAAGCTCACAAGCCTTGTTATACGCCATCTCGTACTCCCACCATGCATTTTCGCCGTATTGCTTTTTTATTATTCCCACAAGCTCCTTTTTTGCCTGCTCAACTACATCCATACTATACTCCTATCAGTTATAATTTATTCTACGTCGTCGTATTCCACAAGGCTTTCAACAGGGTAATCCTTAAGCACCTGTCTGCCGCCCAAAGCTGTCAGCTCGCTGACAAACACAAATCCGCTGACAATTCCGCCCAGCTTTTCCACCAGCTGTGCCGCAGCCATTGCGGAGCCACCCGTTGCAATAAGGTCATCCACAATAAGCACCCTCTGACCGGGCTTTATGGCATCGGAATGCATATAAAGCTCGCCCGTGCCGTACTCCAGCGCATACTCCTGCTTGATGGTATTACCGGGCAGCTTGCCGGGCTTTCTCACCAGCACTATACCCTTTTTCAGCTCGTAGGCAATGGGCGCCGCAATAATAAACGCTCTTGCCTCGGGTGCCGCGATCAAGTCAAAATCGTACTTCTTTGACACCTCGATAAGCTGCTTTGACATTTCCGCAAAGCCCTCAGCATCCTGAAAAAGTGTGGTGATGTCCTTAAAGCTTATTCCCTTTTTGGGGAAATCCTCAATTACTCTTATTTTTTCTCTCAGATCCATATTACAAATCCTCCCGATCAATTGTCAGATCACAATATTTAACAAAGAGTCCGCTTTCTGTCAGCTGACGCTTTTTAATATTCCCGTTAAAATTCATTTTCAGCATACCGTCTGCCTCCTCAAACAGTATAAATCCAAGCTGCTGAAAAACATTCAGCATCAGCTTGATGTCAAAGGTGGAAAGCTCCACCCCGGAGGTCTTTACCAATATCTGCCTTGCATAGTCAAGGGTGCACCACTGGCTCAGCTTTGGCACCTGCTCGTGCATTGCCTTGTACACCTCTGCAAATGCGTTTCTGTCATGCTTTTGGCAATCCATATAGGGGCTGTGGGATCTGTACACTCTGTATTCACCGATGTCGCCAAATGCCGCCCCATCAATATATTCCGGCAAAAATACCCTTGTGTACTCGCCCTTTTGTATGCAGCCTTGGTATGGCATCAAAAGCAGAGTGTTTGCACCAAATTCATGAGCATGGGGTATCTTGCCGATGTGGATGTCAACGTTGCCGCCGATATCCGCCGGTATGATCCTTTGCAAAAGTTCTTTGGCAGTTATTCTGTCGTTTACCACTACAAGCGTGCCCATTTTGTGGGCGCTGAGCTCATTGAACACATCATCAAGCTCCATCCGGTTTCCTAACACCCTTTTGTCCGCTGCAAAGCCACCCTCAAAGGCTTCGTAATGCCTCATATACATGGCGTCCAGTATGCCGTCGATATCGTTGTCCGTTTCGACGCCTATCTTTAGCTCCTTAAGCCCCAGCTGGACCTTTTCCACACCCTGCCACTGGTTGATATCTACGGAAAATACGGCACTTTTTGGTGCAGAGCAGTTAACAATGTCAATATAATCCGCCTTGCCAAAGCCCACGCAGTCAATGGAGAGTCCGCCTGCGCCCAAAGCAGTTTTCAGCACGTTTTTATCCTTGCCGATAATTACGGAGTTTCTGAATTCCAGCCCATCCGCATAAAACAGCGGGCTTTCGTTATCCTTACCAAATGGCTCAAGGCTGCTGAGCTCCTTTGCCATCTTTGTATTTATATCCGCAGGGGAAAGCTTTATCTCGCAATCAATGGCGGGGATAAGCATCTCCTCGGTTATGTGCTCCTCTGCATATTTTTCCAGTCTTGCCGTAAACTCGGGGATATTTGCCCTTGGCAAGGAAAAGCCTGCCGCCTGGCTGTGACCGCCGAATTTTGTATATAGGTCCTTTGCTGTACACAGAGCATCGTAAATATCAAAGCCGGGAATGCTCCTTGCGGATGCGGTACAAACGTCGTCGCCGCAGGATATAACAATTGCAGGTCTGTGGTACTGCTCCACAAAGCGGGATGCCGCAATGCCTATAACGCCCTTGTTCCAGCCCTCGCCCGTTACAATATTTATCCTCTTGTCGCACATTCTGTCGCCCAAGCCGCCAAGACCCGTGTCGTATATCTCGCGCTCTATGCGTCTGCGCTCCTCGTTGTACTCGTTAAGCCTTACGGCAATGTCAAACGCAGTTTTGAAGTCCTCCGCCAAAAACATATTCAAGCCGTCCTTTGCGCTGGACATTCTGCCTGCCGCATTAAGTCTTGGCGCCAAGCCAAATGCAACGCCCCTTGCGTTTATGGGCTTGTCCTGGTAGCCTGCCACAGTCTTTAACGCCTTTATTCCGCAGCAAGGGGATCTGTTTATTTTATCTATACCCTGCTTTACAAAATATCGGTTCTCATTCATAAGGGGCACTATATCTGCCACGGTTCCAACCGCCGCAACGTCTATATACTCCCTTGCCGCATCAATACCGCCATGTGCCTGCACTATCTTCATAGCCAGCCCCGCGCTGCAAAGCTCCTTAAATGGGTACTCACAGCCCTCCTGCTTGGGGTTTAGTATAATGTCTGCATCGGGCAGCTGCTCAGGTGGGTTGTGGTGGTCAACTATCATCACATCCAGCCCCAGCTCCTTTGCCAGCGCAACCTCGTTTATTGAGGTTATGCCGCAGTCAAGGGCGATTATTATCTCCGTATCCTTTGAAGCGATCTTTGTGATGGCTTCCATATTCATTCCGTAGCCCTCTGTAAAGCGGTTGGGAATATAGCAGTTGACCCTTGCTCCGATGGACTTTAAGTATTTGTACAAAATGCACACGGAGGTTATGCCGTCAACGTCATAATCGCCGTAAATGGTTATACGTCTGCCCTCCTCCACAGCCTCGGATATAAGGTCCACTGCCTCATACATACCCAGCATATCAAAGGGGTCGTTTAATAAAGAGTCGTCACAGTCAAGAAACTGTCTGCCAATTTCCTCGCTGTTGATCCCTCTGTTGATAAGAACTGCTGCGGTTGCGTTGGATACGCCCAACTGCACCGCAAGACGGCAAATATCACCGGGATCAGCATTTGATTTTTTGTTGATAACAGCCATTTTGCCGCAGTCCTCCTTTTTCTCTAAAAATTCACAAAGCACGGCACCGCACAAGATCACGGCACCGTGCTTATAATTCGTCGATCGGATCTTATCAGATCTTAACCTTCTTAAGCTTTACCTCTTTGTTCTTTGTAATAAGACACCACAACGGACCTGTCATAAATACAGATGAGAAGAAGCCCGCGCAAACACCCACGATGATGGGCAGAACAAACGTTCTGATGGACTCAACACCGATTATGTAGAGTACCACAAGGGCGATGAGTGTTGTAATTGTTGTATTTACGGAACGGCTGAACGTTTCTCTTACGCTCACGTTGACAAGCTCTGTTCTCTCTGTCTTTGCATCCATAAGTGTTGCATTGGAACGGATCCTGTCAAATATGATAATGGTATTGTTGATGGAATAACCAATGATAGTCAGTATTGCCGCAATAAAAGGTGTGTTGAGCTGTACGTTAAAGAGAATAACGAACACAAACGTGATCAAAACGTCATGCACCAAGGCAATAAGTGCGGAAAGACCTGAGAAAAGTTCAAATCTGAACCAAATGTAAACCAGCATCAGCACAAATGCGATAGCAAGAGCGATGGATGCGTTTACGATGAGGCTTCTGCCGATGGTAGGACCAACGTACTCAACCTCTACGTTCTCCTCTGTGATGCCGTACTTTTCAATAATATCTGCGATGATCTTGTCCTGGATCTCGTTTACGTCAGCAGAATCACCCAATCTGATGTCAACGCCAACGTTATTGTCACCTGAATAGGACACGATAGCGTTGTTTGTGTAGTCGTTTACGATGTCACGAATATCGTCAACGTCAAACTTATCACTGCCTATCTCTGCATAGATCATGGAGCCGCCGCTGAAGTCAACGCCAACGTTGAGGCCCATAGCAAAGAACAGCACTACACCCAGCACGATAAGTGCAACGGGGATGATGAAAATCTTTTTCCAATTCTGGCAAAAATCAAAATTACGCATTTTTTGTTCCCTCCATCTTTACACCGTAAGCCTTGGGGTTGTTTGCGCCCAGGTTTACCATCCACTTGAGGAAGGACCTTACGATACCAACCTCTGTTACAAGGGACAGCACAATACCAATGCCCAACGTAACAGCAAAGCCCTGAACAGTACCCGTACCAAAGATCGAAAGTACAATAACCGCGATCATTGTGGTAACGTTAGCATCAAGCACCGCCTTAAATGCGTTCTTAAAGCCCTTATCAACTGCGTTACGCAGTGATCTGCCAAGCTTGACCTCTTCCTTCATTCTTTCAAAAATAACCACGTTTGCGTCAACCGCCATACCGATGGACAGTACGATACCTGCAATACCGGAAAGCGTCAACGTTACGTTGAATGCGTAAAGCGCCCAAACCATAAGCACCATGTAAACCATAAGTGCAAGGTCTGCCATCAAGCCGGGGAGTCTGTAAACAACAGCCATAAATATCATGATGATGATAAGCGCGATAAAGCCTGCCAACAACGTCTTCTCCAAGGAGCCTGCGCCCAATGTAGCGCCAACGTTCTTAACTGCGATCTCATTCAACGGAATGGGGAGTGCACCGCTCTGGATGAGGTTTGCAAGGTTCTGCACCTGCTGCATCGTAAAGTCACCCTTGATGTAAGCCGTGCCCTCTGTGATCACGTTATTTACAACGGGGCTGGAGATACATTCATCGTCAAGGTAAATATTGATGACCTTACCCTTGTACTCTCTTGTAGCCTCCTCAAACTTCTTTGCACCCTCGTCACTGAACTTAAGGTCAACCACGTAGCCCTCTGTCTGGCTGTACATAGCCTGTGCCTTTTCAACGTCATCACCTGTCAGGAGCACCTTTTTGCCGTCGGGGTCTCTGAACTCCAGCACAGCAGGAGCCATCAAAACGTCGGAAAGCTCGTTTGCATCGGCAACGCCGGGCACCTCAACCACGATCTGGTCGCCACCCTGCTTTGTGATGGTAGCCTCTGTGTAGCCTGCAGCGTCAAGACGTGTTCTGAGTACGTCCATAGCAGCAGCAATGCTCTCATCCTCATCAACATCCAGGTCTGTAAAGTCTGCCTGGTAAACAACTCTCATGCCACCCTGCAGGTCAAGACCCAGATCTATCTCTCCCACCATGGGAACGATCTCCCAAGGAGTCCACAACGACATACCGTTGATCTCCACAAAGCCAACGAACATCGTCAGCAAAATAGTAAGAACCAGACAGAAAATACTCTTTTTCTTCTTATTCATAACAATACCCTTTTCTCTAACAACTTATTCTGTGATGGGGGAGCCCGTTGTCAGTTAAGCTCTGCCCACCGTATGCAGTCAATACAGTATATTATAAACGAAAAACCGTTCTTTGTCAACACCTTTGGGGATATAATACATTAAAAATCCGCCTCAAGACCCATACGATACAGTTTCATTAGATATTTTACCATAAAATCGCAGAAAATGCAATTACATTTTGGTGACTTTTTGTATTTTTTACATATTATTTACAACCTTGGAAAGAAACTGAAAGGGAGTCTGGCGGAAATCGCCCTGCTCCCTCTCACTCTGCTTGATATAATGCTCAGCACCCTTCTGTCAGCCCTTTGCAGGCTTGATGTGATCCCGTATGGTGCGTCGGATCGCATCTATATTTTCGCCGTTGCCTTCCAGATTTTTATTGGAGATATACAAGCTCATGTTGCCAAGCTTGTACGAATTCTCGTAATACTCCACGGAGCCGGGATGGTCAGTATCCACCTCTGCACCAAATGTAACGCTGTGGGCTACCTTTGCACGGACCGTCATCACAGGCAGGGCGATCTCAATAGGGAGGAAATAATCGTTGAGCCTTGTCATATCATGGAATTTTGCAAAGTGGGGGTTTGCCACCTGATAATCCAGCAGACAGTCGGGCTTTGCTTTTTTTGCGGCGTCATGGAAAAGCTTATAAAGCTCGTAGAGATACCTCATTCCGTAAAGACGCTTTGTGCATTTTGCTTCACCCGGCTTTGGCACCGCGCCTGTAAAATCAAGCTTGATGCCGTCTGCGTCAAGGGAGCCCTCCCCCGAGCCCAGCATATATTGGAAGCTGTCGTACACCCGCTTGATGTATTTTGGATTCAAGGGGTCAAGCAATCTGTGGCCTGCGTCGATATAGACCTCGTCATCCTCAAGACCTGTGGGGTTAACGCAAACCCAGAGAAGCACCCTTCTGCCCTTTTCGTGCTGGCGGGCGATAAATCCCTTAAGGTCGGGCCATTTTTCCTCGTCGACCTGCCAGATGCCGTGTGCCTTGCCCCAAAAATCGTCAATGGTAAGCATATCCCAATCGATACCAAGCTCATCGTACTTTGCCACGTGGCTTTCGTAAAGCTGTTGAGTGCAGTTTTTTGTACCTCCTTGAGCAAACCAGCCGCAGACCATTACGCCTCTCCACCAGTCCGCCTTGGTACGGGTCAAGGGCTCGATCCTGCCAAGCTCAACAAGGCCGTCTGCGTATCTTTTCAGCGCATCAAATTCAGACTCGGCGTCAAAGCGGAATACAAGCTCGGGCAAGTGGAGATAGCCCTCGTATTCCGGCTCGCTTGTGTAGTCAAGGCAGAATGCACACTCCCCACCGAAGCAGGGCTTGTTGGAAAATCCGGAAAAATCAAGCTCGTCAACTGTCGGTGCGGGGGAAACGCTCATCCATTTTCCGTCTCTCTGCTTAAGAGGGAAGCAGAACGGCGCAGGCGAGAACCAACGCTCGCTGTTTGAGCCTATGGTGACGTTAGCACGAAGGCTTGAATACTGCACTCCGTGAACAAGGGGGTTAGGGTTAAAAAGCGTATCCGCATCAAACACAGAGCCTCTGTCGGGGCTGAGCGAGCAGTACGTCGCACGCTTGAGCACAAATTTGCCGTTATATTCATACCCAACGTCAAGGCGGATATGATCGTAGGCAAGCTTTAATACGTAACGGTACTTGCCGCCGATATAGGAGCTTGCGCTGTATGCCAGCTCAACCACCTCGTTTTGGGAAAAATTGTAGGTGGCAATGGCGCACTGAAATTTGCTGTCAGAGAAAAAGTCTATACTTAAGCTTGTGGGGTCGGGCATATGGTCATTTTCCCCGCATTCAAGATATGCGCCCACCTTAAGCTCTACCCAATCGGGGTCGTTATTCCGCCCATGGATATAAATTGTCGACGGGGCTTGATCCGTCCAACGGGCGCTGTAATAGTCCGTGGTTACGCACGAGCTCCAGCCTCGTACCACTGTCATCTGAAACATAATAATTCTCCTTGTCCGTCAGTTTTATCCGTAAACAAGATCATCAAAGATCTTGCTTTTGCTCATAAAGTTATCCCTTTACAAAGTAATTATAGCATAACAGCACGATTTTTACAACCGTAATAAACGCTTTGGCAAAAATAATGTGAACACCTCGGAGTTTTCGGTGCTTTCCGTACAAAAGCATTTTTATTCCCGCCCTATATTTTGCCCCGCAAAAAACTTTTCATTTTAATATATTGTAATTTACCGCTTTATGTGGTATAATGTAGTATAGTCATTTTTGTATGTGTAACACGGTCAAGGAGTTTTTGCATATGCTTTTGAGTGCGAGGGAAGCTGTTTCCAAATACAATATGCTGGCAAAGGGAGACAAGGTCATCGTCGGTGTTTCCGGCGGGGCAGACTCCGTTTGTCTGCTTTTGGTGCTTCACTCAATGGCAAAGGAGCTTGAGCTGGAGCTTACTGCCGTCCACGTAAACCACGGTCTGCGGGGCAAGGATGCGGACGACGACGAGGAATTTACCCTTTCCCTCTGCCGCAAGCTGGGGGTCGGATGTCGCAGTTTTCATTACGACGTTGCGGCAATAGCAAAAGAACGCCACCTCACCACGGAGGAGGCAGGCAGGCTCTGCAGGAGGGAAGCCTTTGAGTCCGTGGCAAAAGAGCTTTCTGCAAACAAGATAGCCACAGCCCATCACTTAAACGACAACTGCGAGACCGTGCTGTTCAACCTCATCCGAGGCAGCGGCATCACGGGGCTTGTGGGCATCAGACCCGTAAGGGGTATGTATATCCGCCCATTGATAGAAACCTCACGTGAGGAGATAGAGGAATACCTCAAAGCCCGCGGCGTCACATGGTGTACGGACAAAACAAATAACCAGACGGTGTATTCCCGCAATAAAATTCGACTGGAGCTTCTGCCCTACATCAAGCAGAATATGAATCCCTCCGTGGAGGACGCCCTTGGCAGACTTTCCGCCATCTGCGCTGACGACCTTGACTTTATCGAGGGCGCGGCAAGATCATACCTGGCAGACTGCACGGTGTCCAAAAGCAGTCAATGCTTTTTATTGAATAAGGAAGGCTTTAACGCTCTCCACGTTACTGTCAGACGCACCATCATCCGCATAATACTGGATGAGCTGGCAATACCATTAAAGGACGTCCATCTGGTGCACATCGACAACTGCCTCAAAATGCTGGCTCAGTCGGAGTCGGGGGCATTTACCAACGTAGGCAGATGCAGAGTCAGCTTGGAGCATGACAATATCAGGTTTTCCCAAGGGGACGATGCCGTGGGGGATTACGAATACACCCTCCCCATAGGCGGCAGTATATTTATCCCGCAGATAAACGCCACGGTATCCGCCGAAAGAGTGGAGCAAATGGGCGAGCCCTCAGCCAACAGAATATATATTTCCGGGGATGATGTCACGGGGGACATTACCGTGCGCAACCGCCGCAGTGGGGACAGATTTTCACCCCTGGGCATGGCAGGGTCAAAAAAATTGAAGGAATATTTTATAGATCGCAAGATACCCCTTTCCGCAAGAAATATTGTGCCCATTTTTGTCAATAATAATAGGGTAATATGGGTAGGCGGTCACGTTATGAGTGAGCAGTTTAAGATCTGCCACGGCACACAAAGAATAATAATGCTGGAGATCGTTTCTCAGCAGTAAAATAAATTATTACAAAGGAGTTTTATCATGGATAATACCCGTTACGGCAAGGTCCTCATCAGCGAGGAAGAAATTCAGAAAAGAGTCAAGGAGCTCGGTGAGCAGATCACAAAGGATTACGAGGACAAAAAGCTCCTCCTGGTGGGCATTCTCAACGGATGCGTATATTTTATGACAGATCTTTCAAGAGAGATCGACAAGCTTTTGCAGATCGACTTTATGGTGGTTTCCAGCTACGGTAATTCCACAAAGACGTCGGGCATAGTCAAGATCATCAAGGATCTCAACAAGAGCATAGAGGGCTACGACGTGCTTATAGTTGAGGACATTATCGACTCAGGCCTTACTCTCTCCTACATCAAGGACGTGCTTTCCGCAAGAGGCCCCAAGAGCGTAAAGATCGCAACCCTTATCGACAAGCCCGAGGGCAGAAAGATCGATATTGAGGCTTACTACGTAGGCTTTACCGTTCCCAACGAGTTTATTATCGGCTACGGCCTTGATTACGCAGAAAAATACCGCAATCTGAAGGATATTCTGGTAATAAAGCCCGAACTCATATAAATTTAATAAATTTGTCATCATTTCTTCATGCAGATTTCAAAATCATTTTATATCATATTAGCTGTACGGTCAAACATGGTATAGAACACATAGAAAGGTAAATATTTATAAAACAATGAAAAAATTATTCAAGGGTCCGGGCTTTATAGCCATTCTGATCATGCTGGTGTTGGTGCTTGCGCTGACAGTTTCCGGCGGCAGCGGTGCAAAGACAGAATTGGATTACAGCGAGCTTCTGGACAAGATCAAAAACGAAGAGGTCGTTCACATTGCCACTGTTGACGGCAGCGTGGTGGTGTACGGTGTTTTTAAGGACTCCGCTTTTGCGGATCGTTTCCCCGAAAAATACGACTTTGTGGCAACTATCCCGTCTAACGAGATTTTCTATTCCGACGTGATCAAGATCACGGCAGAAAAAACGGGCTTGAGTATTGATGAGATATCCTCCGACGATTTCTCATTTAAGCTGCTCCCCACGGAGCCTGCAGGCTACCCCTGGTGGCTGTCGCTCATCCCCTACGCAATGCTGATAATCGTGATCATCATATCCATGTCCTTCCTCAGAAAGCAGATGGGCGCAGGCAGCAACAACCAGGCGATGAACTTCAGCAAGAGCAGAGCCATCCGTTACGATGCCGCACACAAGAAGGTAACCTTTGCTGACGTTGCAGGTGCCGAGGAGGAAAAGCAGGAACTGATAGAGATCGTAGAATTCCTCAAGGACAGACAGAAGTTTGAATCCTTGGGCGCAAGGATCCCCAAGGGCGTGCTTTTGGTTGGCCCTCCCGGAACAGGTAAGACTTACATCGCAAAGGCGGTTGCAGGCGAGGCAGGCGTGCCCTTCCTTTCCATCAGCGGCTCCGACTTTGTGGAAATGTTCGTTGGTGTGGGTGCATCCCGTGTAAGAGACCTTTTCTCTCAGGCAAAGAAGCTTCTCCCCTGCATCATCTTTATTGACGAGATCGACGCTGTGGGCAGACAGAGAGGTACAGGTCTTGGCGGCGGACACGACGAAAGAGAACAGACGCTCAACCAGCTGTTGGTTGAAATGGACGGCTTTACCGTCAACTCCGGTCTTATCGTTATTGCCGCAACAAACAGAGCAGATATTCTTGACCCCGCGTTGACACGTCCCGGCAGATTTGACAGAACGGTTTACGTTGGTACTCCCGACGTTGGCGCAAGAGAAAAGATATTCAAGATCCACTCAAAGAACAAGCCCCTTGATACGGAGATCGACCTTGGCGTGCTGGCAAGAATGACTCCCGGCTTTACACCTGCGGATATTGAAAACATAATGAACGAGGCAGCCATCCTCGCCGCAAGAGGCAACAAGAAGGCTATCTCCATGACGGAAATTACGGAAGCCATCAAGCGAGTTGAGATCGGACCCGAAAAGAAGAGCCACCGCGTTACGGATAACGACAGACGTCTTACCGCATACCACGAGGCAGGCCACGCAATCGTTTCCAAATTCTCTCCCAAGGCAGACCCCGTCAACGAGATCTCCATCGTGCCCAGAGGCAGAGCAGGCGGCTACACTCTCCAGCTTCCTACCGACGACAAGAGCTACATCACCCGCACGGAGCTTGAGGACAGGATCCGCGTGGCAATGGGCGGCAGGATCGCCGAGGATATCATATTCAACGATATCTCAACAGGCGCATCCAACGACATCGTTCAGGCTACACGCATTGCAAAGGCGATGGTTACGGAATACGGTATGAACAGCGACCTTGGTCCTATCAGCTACTCCGACAATAACCACGAGATATTTATCGGTCGCTCCTTGGGCACGCAGAAGTCATACAGCGAGGCAACATCCGCGCAGATCGACCTGGAGGTAAAGACC
>JAGBHJ010000277.1 GCA_017935525.1 Clostridia bacterium
AACCTCCTCGTAATTTATATCCACGGAAACTATCTTGAAAACGTCTGCCTCAAAATTTCCGACGGGACTCTTTTTAGACTCGTTGTTTACGATCTTTGTGGTGTAGAGCGTGTCGAACCTACCGTTTTCGGTGGTACTGTACGTTACGCCAACTCTGCCGTCACACTTTACTCCGCAGAAAAAGTTGATCCTGGAAAGCGTTACCTCCTCGCCCAGGTCAATAGTAACGTACTCTCCCACCTTGGTTGACGTCCAGTATGTTATGGGGGTTGACATTGAGCCCAGCACAGTAAATGCCAGCACCGCATATATCAACGTCATTATCGCCATGGTTATCCAGTCGCGCTTTGTCAGCTTCATCCTGTAGTAGGAGGTATCCCTCGCCCTTTCCAATCTGTAAGCCCGTCTTGTTTCTGTATTACTCATGAACCGCTTCTCCTTCCTCTGTTTTGTACTCTCTGAGTGACTTCGGCTTGGAAATGCAGTTGAATACCGCAGTTTTTACCGACTGAGCCATCAGCAGAATAAATCCAACCACCTCAACTCCGCCAAAGAACATAACCAGCTTGTCCTGAGGATGGGGGTGACAGTACTCCCACACCATGTTGAGGTTATAAATATAGTAGGTATTGACAAACACCAGTCCGGAGAACAGTATCGCCAGATACATATAACCCCTGTCCTTTGTGAGGATAAACTGGAGCAACGCCAGCATTATTGCCGCAAACATATATCTTTCGTGCATCTTGTGCGCAAAAGTAAATACCGAAACTATCAGTATCAATGACACCAGCACGGGAGCTGACTTTGCTATAACACTGCTCTTTCTTGTTGCGAATATCATAAACACTATTGCAAGTAATATGGAGAACAGTATTCCGATGCCGCCCCACTGTGCGCAGGTCAATCCCAATATAACGTCCTCTGCGGAGTCAAGATTTTTGCCCAACATGGCAAACAGATTAAATCCGTTAAAGGATGCGTAATTGTACTGATCTATTGTTCCCATATACAGCTTCAAAAGCCATGTGGGATTCTTAAAGCCCATTCTGATGTAGAACGGCAAGGATATTGCAATAACCGTTGCAAGACCGGCTCCAACGGTGATGATCATGGGCTTTACCTTCTTGTTCTTTATTATCTCAAACAAAAGCACCAATCCGATGGCAGGAGTAAATATTATGCCGTGGGGCTTCATAAGCACCATCAGCGCAAACATGATTCCCGACCATGCCCAGCGCTTTTCTATCAGACAAACCAGCTCAATGAGTATCAGCATTGTAAACAGCGAATCCACCTGTGCCCAGCCCGATGAGTTTATCCACACCGCAGGGTTCATAACGTAGAACACGCCAATAAACAACGCCCACTTTTTATCAAGATACTTCTTTGCCAATCTGTAAAGCATCCACGCCGTCACCATATCTGCGATCATGGAAGGCGTCTTAAGCACAAAGTATGACACTGTACCCTCGCCAAACGCCGCGTCGCATATCTTTACCAATACGCCCAAGGGTGCAAGAACGTACATATACAGCGGCGGATAATCCAAAAACTCGGGAGCTGTACCCGCATACATATTAAACAGATCGGAGCTTGCAAACCACGACCAATAGTGGAACAAGCCAATATCGTAGCTGAATGACCTTACAAATGCCCCGACACAGACTCTGAACAAGCCTGCACCAACCATTGCAAATACAAATACCCTTGTGATCCTCTTGTCGCTGAGATTGATATCCCCCGTTTCCGCAAAGGTAAGCGCCAATATCGCCAGAACAACGAACCATACAAACGCAAATGCGATCCACTTGATTGCATCGGGATGGTTTGTCATCTGGTAGCCTGCCCAATGGTCCACGCTGGGGATGGAATCCTCGCCGGAATAGGTAAGGTTAAACACGCTGGAGGGTCTTTTGTCCACCTTTACTACGGAAATATCGTCAAACCACGCCTCACCCGTGTTTGTCATGCTGTATCCGCCCAAGGTAAAGCATATATCCACCTCTGTCTGGTCGTCATCCGTGTAAAAATTAAACGTAAGGTTGATCCAGTTGGTAGTGCCCGTAACAGATCTGGAAACGTAGGTAGTATCCATAACGGAGATAGTCGCGCCGTACGCAGGCTTTTCCTCTGTTGTTTTGGGCACGTCCTTTGTCTTTACAAACGCCGTACAAACGTAGTAGCTGGACGGATCCACAGATATCTGCTGTACAATTCTGGCGTCGTTATCCTGAGTATTTTTGATGTGGAACGAAAGATCTCCCGATCTTACCACTTCGGTTGAAAGATCAAACTCTGCCCCATCCTCCACGTATGAATACACGGACCAGTACTCGTCGCCGTTTTCAAATCCTCCGTTCAACAGTACGTCCGTCCCCGGAGCCTGGGTGGTCTGCGCTCCCGCCATGGGTATCCACAAATTTGCCACCGCAAGAACTGCCGCCAAGGCAAGCAGCAGCCTTCTTCTCAAATTCATATCACATTGTCCTTTCTTTTTTACCCGACAGATCAGTCGTGCTTTTTGTTGTCGTATCTTGTGTACTCCGCAAGCCATGCCACCTCTACCGTTGTGGTAGCACCGTTTCTGTGCTTGGCAAGTATCAGCTCACCAATGCCCGGCTTGTCGGACTTGTCCTTGTTATAGTATTCGTCCCTGTATATAAAGCATACAATATCTGCATCCTGCTCAATGGCACCGGAATCTCTCAGGTCACTGAGCACGGGGCGATGGTCCGTTCTTGCGTCGGGTCCTCTG
Source organism: Clostridia bacterium (assembly GCA_017935525.1). Taxonomy (GTDB): domain Bacteria; phylum Bacillota; class Clostridia; order HGM11327; family HGM11327; genus SIG351. The sequence continues at coordinate 2,759 of JAGBHJ010000277.1, forward strand.
CCCAGCTGTGCAAGACATATTATGGGTATCTCCAGCTCCTTTGCCAAGGACTTCAGATCTCTTGATATTTCAGCAACCTCCAGCTGCTTGCTGCCCAGCTTTGAATTACCCGTAATAAACTGCAGGTAGTCAATAAATATCGCCTGAACGTTGTGCTCGATCTTCATCTTTCTTGCCTTGGAACGGATCTCCGCCGTTGTTATAAGGCTGGAATCGTCAATATATATGGGAATATCCGTCAGCGCTCTTACAGCATCCTGAAGCTTCATCCACTCGTCGTCATTCATGGAGCCGCCTCTGATCTTCTGCAATGGAATATTCGCCTCCATACTTATGATACGCTGAACCAGCTGACTGGAGGACATTTCCAAGCTGAACATACCAACGGGCAGCTTGCTCCTTGCGGCGATATTGTACGCCATGCTCAACGCCAGCGAGGTCTTACCCATGGCAGGACGTGCCGCCACGATTATAAGGTCCGTCTTCTGAAAGCCTGCCGTAACCGCATCAAGGTCCGTAAAGCCCGAGGGCACGCCGATTATCTGACCCTTATTCAGCGCGATCCTCTCAATATCCAGATATGCGTCAAACATAACGTCGGTAAAATCTCTGTAATCCTTTACCGCACGGTTCATTGCAATGTTGAATATCTTCTTCTCCGCAGAATCTATAAGACTCTGTGGGTCGTCCGCACCCTCGTAGGTCTTGTTCATAATGTCCTGGGACATTGTGATCAGCTGGCGCATTATGGTCTTTTCGTGGAGAATGTCGATATAATTGTCTATATTTGCGCGCACGGGCACAACGTCCATCACCAACGAGATATAGTCCAGTCCTCCCACTATCTCCAGCGAGCCGCGTTTGTTCAGCTCGTTGACAAGAGTGACCATATCCAGCGGTATCAGCTCGTCCGCAAGTGCACTCAATGCGGAAAATATCTCTCTGTTATTATCCCAAAAGAAATCCTCCGGCTTTAATTCCTCCAAAGCCTTTTGCGCGTGCTTTGAATCGGCAAGCATAGCGCCTATTATCGCCTGCTCCGCCTCTTGATTGTTAGGCAGTACCTGTGCCACGTCTTTACCCTCTTTTTTGAATGTATTTTACTGGTCCTTCTGTGCTATTGTGATATTTATGCTTACGTGTACGTTTGCGTGGAGCTTTATCTGTGCAGAATAGTCACCCAAAGTCTTGATAGTTTCGGAGAGAGTGATCTTTTTCTTGTCGATATCAAAGCCCGTTGCCTTTTTGATCGCCTCTGCAACCTCCTTTGAGGTTACGGAGCCGAATATCTTGTTGCCGGAGCCCGTCTTCTGATAGATGGTAAACGTTTTACCGTCAATGGCTGCTCCCTGCTCCTGAGCCTTTTTCAGCTCCTGCTCTGCCTTGTAGTTTGCAGATGCCTGTCTGTTCTGCAGCTCGTTTATATTTGTCTTTGTAGCCTCAATGGCAAGTCCTCTGGGGAAAAGAAAATTCCTTGCGTAGCCGTCATTTACCTCAATAACGTCATCCTTCTTGCCTTGGCTCTTAACGTCCTGTGTCAAAATTACCTTCATATTATATATCCTCACTTTTTTGTAGATTTTTCTGCTTTAACACGGGCAAAAAGCCTTTTGCGCCGTATAATATTATATACGTCTTATTTTACCACATATCAGTCAAAAATGCAACAAGCCTCGCCTGCACTTTTGGTAAAATATTGTAAATAATAAGAAAATTTTTTAATATACTACTTTCCGTACACTCTACAACGCTGTTTTTTTCATCTTTATAAATATACAATGCATTAGCTTTTGCAGCTTTTAGTCGGATGTTTCCGTATTTTGGGTTGACAAAAGGGATAAAAAGTGATATATTCAAGTCAGTGTCGTGGTAACCAACGACTACCACGGTACAAAAAGCAAAAAATATTTATTTGGAGGTTTGCTATTATGTTAAAAAGAATAGCAACGTGTGCTCTTGTTTTGGCGCTCATCCTCACAACAGCCTTTACTGTTACGGGATGCGGCAAAGATAACGAGCAGGCAAACAACGGCACCTCCTGGTACACGGGTAACGGCGCTCCCTCGGCTGCAACTGCAGGCGAGGATGGTGACTTTTTCTTTGACCAGGCGGATTGCTCCGTATACCTTAAGACAAACGGAGCTTGGACACTTCTCACAAGCCTTGCAGGCAAGGACGGAGTCGACGGTGTTGACGGCGTTAACGGTGAGGATGGCAAGGATGGCGCTGACGGTGAAGACGGCAAAGACGGCGTTGACGGCAAAACTCCTTACATCGGCGAAAACGGCAACTGGTTCATTGGCGACGTTGACACAGGCGTAAAGGCTGAAGGTGTTGACGGTGAGGATGGCAAGGACGGCGCTGACGGCGAAGACGGCAAAAACGGCACCAACGGCAAGGACGGTAAGGATGGCGTTGATGGCGAGGACGGCAAAGACGGTAATGACGGCGCTGACGGCGAAGACGGTAAAGACGGCGCTGACGGAAAGACTCCTTACATCGGCGAAAACGGCAACTGGTTCATTGGCGACGTTGACACAGGCGTAAAGGCTGAAGGTGTTGACGG
>JAGBHJ010000278.1 GCA_017935525.1 Clostridia bacterium
AATAATCACAACCAAGGAACAAACTTCGTTTGCTTTGATGTGATTATTGAACCGTTTGTGGTAGAAACGCGGATTGCGCATTTCATTATGGTATAATAATCACAACCAAGGAACAAACTTCGTTTGTTTTGATGTGATTATTGAACCGTTTGTGGTAGAAACGCGGATAGCGCGTTTCATTATGGTATAATAATCACAACCAAGGAACAAACTCCGTTTGTTTTGATGTGATTATTGAACCGTTTGTGGTAGAAACGCGGATTGCGCGTTTCATTATGGTATAATAATCACAACCAAGGAACAAACTTCGTTTGCTTTGATGTGATTATTGAACCGACTGAGGTAGAAATGCGGATTACGCATTTCTTTATGGTATAATACTTATTAGTGTGAGCTCGACCGATGGTAGGGCTTATGCTCAATATGTCTGTCAATAAGGTGGACAAAAGGAGAGGCTTAAATTGAATATCGTTAAGAGGATACGGGAATTTGACTCAAAGGTCAAGGTTTATCCCGTTGTGTTTTTTGCTGTGGCAATACTGTACATGGAAATGATACTGAGGGGATTTACCCAGGATCATTTTTTCGGTAGCACATTTGCCATAATACTGTGTTTTGACATTGCGGCGGCGTTTTTGCTGGGGGCGTTGACTAACCTGTGCGGCAAAAAGTCAAAGATCGTTGTGGGTATCATCTTTACCCTGATAGCCGTGCTGTACGCCACGCAGATCATCTATTACAGATTTTTTAACAAGTATCTGATACTTAATACAGTGGCAAAGGGCGGCTTTGCGCAGGTGGTAACGGGTGATATGTTCTACGATGCCATCCGTGAGATAAAGGGCAATTTCCACGTTATACTGCTGATGCTGGTTCCGCTGGTGGTGTACTTTGGCTTCTTTGATAAGCTTGTAAAGCGCCCTGAAAAGCGCCTTATCAAAAAGCTGAACAACGGCGTTATCGGTCTGGTGGTATCCGTATTTATCCACGCGGTAGTGGTATTTGCAATATCATTTGTGCCCACTCTTTCCATCGCCAGAAACGGACTTTTTGACACCAGCTTTTCCATGGGTAAGTTCGGACTGCTCTATACGGAGGTGCTGGACGTAAAGTATAATCTGCTTGACATCGACCAGAAGATTGACTTCCAGGACGAAAGCGTTAAGATCTACAAGGAGCTTGAGGCTGAGGCAAACGTGGCAGGGATTGACCTTGAGGCGTTGGCAGAGGCGGAGGACGACAAGGCGTTGAAGATATTGAGCAAATACCTTGCCCAAAAGACTCCTACCTACAAGAATGAATACACGGGTATGTACAAGGGCTACAACCTGGTGATGGTGGTGGCAGAGGGCTTTTCTCCCTACGCTATCCACAAGGACCTTACTCCCACGCTGTACAAGATGCAGGAGGAGGGCTTTGACTTTACAAACTTCTACACGCCTATATGGGGTGTGTCCACGTCTGACGGCGAATACACCGCCGCAACGGGCCTTATCCCCAAGAGTGGCGTATGGAGCTTTTCTGAATCCAGCGACAATTATATGCCATACTGTCTGGGCAATATGTTCAGGAGCATTGGCTACGATGATACCTACGCATACCACAACAACAGCTACGTGTATTACAGACGCCACGAGTCCCACCCCAATATGGGCTACACATACAAGGGCTACGGAAACGGCGTTGAGGACTACGTAACAAACGTATGGCCCCAGAGTGACCATGAGCTGGTTAAGGGTTCCATAGACGATTATATCGACTCTGACGAGCCGTTTTGTGCATACTACATGACGGTAAGCGGTCACCTGGATTACGACACCCAAACCAACGCAATGGTGGCAAAGAACTGGGAATACGTAAAGGATCTTGACTGCAGCGATACCCTTAAGGGCTACTATGCTTGCAACATGGAGCTGGATAGAGCCATGGAGGAATTGCTCCGTAGGCTGAACGAAAAGGGAATTGCTGACAAGACTGTAATTGCGATTACTCCCGACCATTACCCCTACGGCTTGGAGCAGGACACAGGTGATATGTACGCCATCTGGCGGGAGGTGCTGGGTCACGCGGTTGATACGCAGTATGAGCTTTACGAGAGCAATTTCTTGCTGTACTGCCAGGGCACGGAAAACGCACCTACTATCGATAAGGTGTGCTACTCTGCGGATATTTTGCCCACGCTGTTGAATCTGTTTGGCTTTGAGTACGACTCCAGACTGTTGATAGGAAGGGATATTCTGTCATCGTCCGAGGGAATGGTAATATTCTCCGACAGATCTTTTATCTGCGAATACGGAAGATACGATTCCGTTGAGGATGAATTCGTATTTGACCAAGATGTGACCATGACGGCAGAGGAAAAGGAAGAATACGTTGAGTCCGCCATTGCATACGTAAACAATACGTTTAAGGTATCGTCGGGCATATTGGAGCATGACTACTTTGGATACGTGTTTGAGGAGTAAAGCTCTGTAAGACGGATGAAAATATAAGAAGAAAAAAAGGAGAGAGTCTCACGGAATTTTGCTTCCGCAGCACTCTCTCCTCTGTTTTTATAGCCGGTTTCGCATTTGTTTTACAAATGCACAGGTTTTTGTCCATGCCCTTGTTTCAATTCTCCGCTAAGAGCATCACTCATTTTGCTCGAACTCCTTTGTTGTACGGTGGAGATCCCGCCGTTTTGTTTTTACTCTATTGTAAAGGGCACCTCTACGTCATTTACAAGCAGGATGAACTCGCCCGGCTCCACGATCTCTTTAAGGTCGGGCGTCATCATGGTGAGCCTTTCCTGTGGGATGGTGACGGTGACCTGTGTGCTGCTGTGGGCGCTGACCTGTACCTTCTCAAATCCGCAGTGCTTACGCTCGGGGGTGGAGTATGTACTTACAACATCGCGGAAGAATACTATTACGGTTTCCTTTGCGTCAACGTCGGAATTATTTGTCAACGTCAAGTGCAGTGTGATATCCTCGCCCGGGGAGAATTTGTCCTTTTCCACGTGGATGTCGCTGTATTTAATATCTGCGTAGGAAAGGCCGTATCCAAATGGGTACAACGGGCTGTCGGGGTCTTCAAGGTAACGGTTGTGCTTGATGATGGGCTTGCCGCTGGACAGCGTGGAGTGGAATATCGGTATTTGCCCCGTTTTTCTGGGGAATGTGATAGGCAGCTTGCCAGACGGACAAACGCGACCGTACAGTATATCCGTAATGGCGTGGGCGCCCTCCGTGCCCGGGTGCCATGCAAGGAGTATGGCGTCGGAAAGGCTCTCTACCGTTGGGATGCACAATGCTCTGCCTGCCAGAACCACGCTGACGATGGGCTTGCCAACGGTAGCCAGCTGACGCAGGTATATATTCTGTATCTCGGGGAGGTCGATATCCATTCTGGCGTGATTTTCGCCCGACCAATCGCTTCTTTCGCCGCAGATGTAAACTATAACGTCACAGTCCTTTGCGGCGTCAAGAGCCTCTTGGAAGTGCTCACGGCTGTTTGATTCCCTTTCGCATCCGTTGATATGGATGAATTCACATCCCTCGTCGGTAAATGCCTTTTTTATGGATGCGGTCGTGCCTGCCTCGTACATTGCCCACGTGCCTCTCAGCTCGGAGTCGTACTGCACGTAGGGACCTGTCAAAAATACCTTTTGAGTGGGCTTTAAGGGCAACGTGTGGTCTGAATTTTTCAACAGCACCATTGCCTCGTGTGCCATTGCTCTTGACTTTTGGCGGATCTCCTGTGACAAAACAAGATGAGCAAGGGAGTCGTCATTATATGGGTTCTCAAACAGACCCATTGCCAGCTTAACACAGAGCATTCTTACCACGGACTCATCAACTGCGGCTCTTAACGCTTCGTCATCTGCCATAAGTGCCTCCAGGTCCTCAATGTATGCACGGGATGCCATATCCATATCCACGC
>JAGBHJ010000279.1 GCA_017935525.1 Clostridia bacterium
GCGGACCAGTAGGACCCAGCGGACCTTTGGGACCAACCTCGCCCTGCGGACCGGTAGGACCGATCTCACCTTGCGGACCGGTAGGGCCCACCGGACCTGTGGGACCCATCATGCCCATAAATCCACGTGGACCCGTGGGACCCGTGGGACCGACTGCACCTCTGGGGCCGGTAGGACCTACAACCACGCAGGGCGGATTTTCGGGCACACGGGGCGTACATCCGCAGGCAAGATCTTGGAGCTTTTTCTTTCTATATCTCATCTTGTTCTGTCCTTTCGTTTAGTTATTTGAGTTAAATTCTCAATACGGTATATTCAAAAGGGCAACAAAAGGTGACCAACAAAAATATTTGTTGACACAGCGGATAAAGTATGATAGAATATCCTCGTATGGACCATATACAGTTATACGGAGGAAATAATAATGACTTTTGAACAGAAAATGAAAAATCTTTCCGTGCCCCAGGGCAGGATAGACGTTGTTTTGGATACTGACGCTTATAACGAGATCGACGACCAGTTTGCCATCGCTTACATGATCAAATCCGACGAAAAGCTGGACGTTCAGGCAATTTATGCCGCACCGTTCCACAACGGCAACTCCAGCGGTCCCAAGGACGGCATGGAAAAGAGCTATAACGAGATATTCAAGATATTAAAGCTCATCGGCAAGGAATACCCCGTATTTGAGGGCTCAACAGGCTGGTTGCAGAATGACAAGACACCCATCGTTTCCCCTGCGGCAGAGGATCTTGTAGCAAGAGCAAAGAATTACTCACCCGACAAGCCCTTGTACGTTGTTGCCATCGGCGCTATAACGAACGTTGCCTCTGCGTTGCTCATCGATCCTTCCATAAAGGACAATATCGTAGTTGTATGGCTGGGCGGACATTCTCTTGAATTCCACGACACAAGGGAATTCAACATGGCGCAGGATTTTTCCGCAGCAAGAGCAGTTATGGGCAGCGGTGTGCCCTTTGTGCAGTTGCCCTGTGCAGGCGTTGTAAGCCAGTTTACGGTATCCCGCCCCGATCTGGAAACGTACTTTAAGGGAAGAAACGCCCTCGGTGACTACCTTGCGGACAATACTATCCGTGCTGCAGAAAGCTATGCGGCAGGCACACCCTGGACAAGAGTTATCTGGGACGTAACTGCAGTTGCATGGTTGCTCAATGACGACAACAGATTTATGATGTCAAGAGTAATACCCACCCATATGCCCAATTACGACGGACAGTACAACCTGTGCCCCAACGGCGACTTTATGAGATACGTATTCTATATCGAAAGAGACCAGCTGATGACGGATCTGGTAAAGAAGATCACAAAGTGAGCCGCATAACAGCAATATATCATTGAACAAATAACTCCCCGTCGGACATTCTCCGATGGGGAGCTTTGGTTTTGAGGATCTGTTGACTCTGCCCTTTTGGCGGGGCTACAATAACAAAAGCACTTACGGAGCTGTTCTTTCGCAAGTGCTTATTTATTACTTACTTTGTGTATATTATCTTTGCCTCGCCCGGGGCAAGCGTCAGCTTCAGCACGCCGCCCTCAAGGTCAACATTCTCTGCCACGCCGACGCCGTTTTCATCAAAGGGGCAAATTGTGACCGTTTTTCTGTCGCAATCCAGCACTGCGGCAAGGTCGTACAGGTATTCGCCGCCGTCTGCGGAGTATATTATCGCACTACCTTCCTTGTGCCACGGTGTGGGCATAAGAAAATTACCGTCTGCGGCAAATAACGCCCCGTTGCGATAAAGCTTTGCGCCCTTTACCTCGCCAACAACGCCGTCGGAGAATTTTACCGTTACGCTGCCACCTCGCAGCACGCCCTCAACTCTTTCCAAGGTGTTGGTGTAAAGATATTTTGCATCCTGCAAGCAGAAGCCCTCAAATATCTCCTTTTTCCAGTTGCCGCCCTTTAGCGCCTGCTCCTTGTCAAACTGGGAGCCCATCAGCTTGGGCATTTCTTGACCCAAGCCCGCCTTGGGGCCAAAGTGCGCCCTGCCACCGCTGACAAGATAAGCACTACGGGTGACGTATTCATCAAATGTCTGGGCAAAATGGAAGTACCACGGGATCAAGCCCACGGTGGATTCCCTGCCCGGGCCAAATTGATGCGCCTCGGAATAGAGCATTTCCGTTGTAACGTCAATACCCAGGTCTCGCCAATATCTGATTATCTGACGTCTTGCACCTCTTATCGACTCAAGGTCGTTACCGTGGCCCATGTCCAAAGTGGCGTGGAATGCGTCGATATGGACTGTGCCCGCCTCCCTGATGGGCAAAAGCTCACAGAGCTCGTCAATTCTCTTTTTTGCGTAGCCGGTTTCCCACTCTCGCTTGTAGCTTATGATGTACGCCTGCATACCGTTCCATACGCCTGCGGTGGAGAGGCTACCGTCCTCCCTCTTGGCAATAAGGTCCTGCGCAATATATTCATCCCACAAAGGGCTGTCCTTGTAGGCATCAAACATATTGATATGTACGCTGACGGTGGTGTTGTACTTTTTTGCTTCCTCAAACAACCACATATAGCTGTCAAGGGCGCACTTATCCTCGGGGCGCTTGAGTGCCTCGTTCATTTCGTGCCATGCAGGGTATCGGCTGTCGTGCCCAAGATACTGCCAGCCAACAAGATATACTATCTTTGGCGCACCCAGCGTGATGACGTCTATTGCCTTTATGCGCTCCAAAGCGTCCTCGTAGTTTAAGAACACTATGGATCTATCTCTGTCTGCGTTGGGCTCCGCCATGTATATCTTGTAGCTCAACGTCCTTGAATAGTCGTGTATATAGGGTCTTTCGGGAAGTCCCGTTTTTGACCAATCGTAAGGGGCCGCCGTAATTTCTTTCCAATCTCTCATTCTGTTTTTACCTTGTGTATATTACAAAAGCCTGCTTTGCGCCAAGATTTACGGTAAGCTTGCCGTCATCAAGTGCGGCGTTGGCCACGTTGTCGCAAAGTCCGTCAATACCCAGCTCCCGCAGCTGTACGGTGTCAACCGTAACGTCCAATATAGTCTTAAGGTCGTAAGTAAAGCTGCCGCCGTTACGACTGTAAACCACGGCGCTGCCCTCCTTGTGCCATGGTGTGGGCACAATAATGTCGGAGCCCTTTTGCATCAGAGCGCCGTTTCTTGACATTGTGTTTTCCTCCAAGGTGGTTACAACGCCATCCGCAAAATACGCCTCAATATCGTCACCCGTCACCCTTGCGTACTCTCTCTTTAAGCCGTTAAGGTAGAGGAATTTTGTGTCCCTTGTGCAGAAGCCGTCCAGCACCTTCCATCTGTCAGGCATTGCGCTCTCCTTGTCGGTCTGATCACCAAACAGATTGGCAAACCTGCCCGTATTGCCCTCCTTCATGCGGTAGGATGCATCGCCGCCGCAAACCAGATCGGCAGGACGTGCAATATAGTCCTCCAGATTCTGGGAGAAATGGTAGCACAGCGGCAGGAGGCCAACTGTGGATTCCTCTCTCTGCGCCCAGTCGGGAGTGTCAAAATACAAGAATTCGCTGGTAACGTCTATTCCAAGGTCACGCCAATATCTCAATATCTTTCGTCTTGCGGCACGGCTATCCTCCATTTCAAAGCCTCTGCCCACATCCTTCTTTGCATGGAGGGCGTCAATATGGACTGTACCCGCTTCCTTAAGAGGCAAAAGCTGACATATTTCGTCTATCCTTTTCTTTGCGTAGCCGGAATCCCACTCTCTCTTGTAGCTGACAGCATAAGCCTGAATGCCGTTCCAAATGCCCACCTTCATCAAAGAGCCGTCCTCGTTTGTTGCTATAAGCCCCTCCTTGACGTATGTGTCCCACAGGGGGCTGTTTTCGTATGCGTCAAACATATTGATGTGTACGCTGACGGTAGTGTTGTACTTTTTTGCTTCCTCAAACAACCACATATAGCTGTCAAGGGCGCACTTATCCTCGGGGCGCTTAAGTGCCTCGTTCATTTCGTGCCACGCAGGGTAGTTATGGTCATGACCATAGTACTGCCAACCAACAAGGTATGCGATCTTCGGCACACCCAAAGTAATGGCGTCTATCTCCTTTATGTGGCGGAATGCGTCCTCATAATTTATTATAACGTCGCTGGCAGAAAAATCCGCCGTGGGCTTTGCCATAAATATTTTGTAAGTAAGCTTTTTTGAATAATCGTGAATATACGGACGCTCCGGTTTAAGTGTCTTTTTCCAGTTATAAAAATCGCCGGGTATTTCTTTCCAATCTCTCATATTTTCCTCCTTGATGGGGATATTATTTTTTCATGCCGTCCAACAGGATGCCAAAGCTGTATTTGAAATCATCAACCGCCTGCTCCTTTGGAAGTTTTCTGCCAAGGGCGTCGGCATTGTAGCCTCTGATAAAGCACCAGATAGCATAACTCATCTTTTCCGTCTCTACGTCCTTAAGCACGCCCTTTGCCTTGCCGAATTCGATAAGCCTTGCTATCTCGCTTTTCCACCATTCGTAATTCTGGCAGGATATGGAGTCGTTTTCAAAGACGTAATAATTCAGATTCATCTTTACGTCGTAGGACATCACAAGTGTTTTTGCAACTATGTCCGTAACCTGCTGAAAAAAATCCCCCTCGGGGTCAAAATCCTCCGCAATGCTTTCCCTCATTTTAAGCACGGTATCCAGATAGACTATTTTCAGCACCTCGTCGATATTGTGGAATCGGTTGTAGAACACTCTGTTTGTGATGCCGAGGGTCTGGAGTATCCTTCTGACGTTGATATTCTCCGTACCCTGAGTAATGGCTATCTGCCGCGCGGTATCTATGATCCTGTCAGACATTTCGTCCTGAATAAGGACCTGCTCCTTTTCCTTCAATCCAAGCCTCCTGTTGCTTTATGATTCGTTTACCAATTTGCCGCACATATGCTCTATTTCCATCTCGTAGCAGAGCGTTGCCCTGCCAAAGGTCTTTATCTCGCCCTCAATAAAGCTGTCGTCGTTGGTATACTTATAGCTGAGCTTTCTGCAAATATCGATCACTTGGTCAAGATCGTCAATTGGCTTTACTCTGCCAA
>JAGBHJ010000280.1 GCA_017935525.1 Clostridia bacterium
AGGTCAAACTGGCTTCTTGCAATATTTGCAACAGCGGAAAATCTCTCGCCGATATCGCCCGTGGATCTGTACATATGAGCGCCTGTGGATCTGATCCATGTTTCAACGCTGTCGTTACCCCAGTTACAAGCGGAGAAAAGAATATCCCTGCCCGTAGCCTTCAACGCCATGCTCATTCTGTTGTAGTGATTTCTTGCATTAGCTGTCTTGGGGAATGTACAGAAGTCATACTTAAGGAAGTCAACGCCCCAATCAGCAAACGTCTGTGCGTCAAGGAATTCCTTGTCAAAGCTTCCGGGGAAATATGCACAAGTTCTGGGGCCTGCGCAGGAATACATACCAAACTTCAAGCCCTTGCTGTGAACGTAATCGGACAGAGCCTTCATACCGCTGGGGAACTTGTCAGCATGAACCTGAAGTCTGCCGTCAGCTCCTCTTTCCTGCTCTGACCAATCATCATCAATAACTACGTACTCATAGCCTGCATCTTTGAGACCTGTTTCTACCAATGCATCAGCTGTTTCTTTAATAACCTGTTCGTTTACGGCCCATCCGAATGTATTCCATGAATTCCATCCCATAGGCGGCTTGGTTACTAACATAATTTGCCTCCATTCTATCCGCGTCTGCGGACATCGAAAAAAATGTTCTCGGCGGTACGCCACCGCCAATAAGATCTTGCCCGTATATTGTACCATATACAAAACACGGTGTCAAGCATAATTTTACAATCCAAATTTGTCCTTCAGCTCTTGGGAAATGGGTCTGTTCTTAAAATAGACCTCCTTATCCCTGTCCGATATCTCTCTTACGGGTCTGCAGGGTGTACCCATTGCCACCACGTTTGCGGGTATATCCCTTGTTACCACACTGCCCGCACCGATAACGGTATTGTCGCCTATCGTCACACCGGGCAACACTATAACCCCTGCTCCCAACCAGCAGTTTCTGCCGATGTGCACTGCGGAGTTAAACTGATACCCCTCCTGCCTCAGCTCCGGCAATATGGGGTGCCCTGCCGTGGAAATAACCACGTTGGGAGCAAGCATGGTGTAATCTCCCACGTAAATATGGGCATCGTCCACCAGCGTCAGATTAAAATTGGCATACACGTATTTGCCAAAATGCACGTGTTTGCCCCCCCAGTTTGCCCTCAACGGAGGCTCAATATAGCAGCCCTCGCCGATCTCGGCAAACATTTTCTTAAGAAGGGCAGTCCTCTCCTCACCCTGGGAGGGTCTTGTTGCGTTAAAGTCGTACAAAAGCTCCAGACACTGTGCCTGCTCCTTCAAAAGCTCCTTATCGTTACAGAAATAAAGCTCCTCGCTCCACATCTGCTCCCACAGCTTGGGATCTACGTTAGGCATTCGTATTCTCCTTACTTTTCAAACGCCTCTGCCACAGTTACCAGCAGCTCTCTTATATTGAGGTGCTGAGGACAGATCTTCTCACACTTGCCGCACTTGATGCAGTCGGAAGCCTTGCCGCGGTTCTTGGTGTGAGCGTTGTAATACATTCCGCTGGACCAATCGTTGTACCTTATCTTGGAATTATAATCCGCAAACAAATTGGGGATCGGTATCTTTACAGGGCAACCGTCCACACAATACTCGCAAGCTGTACACTTGATGGTGTTTTCGCCGCTGAATACCGCACAAACGTTGTCAATAGCTGCTCTTTCCTTATCGTTGATGGGCTCAAAGTCCGCCATGTAGCTGATGTTGTCCTCCATCTGCTCCATATTGCTCATACCGGAAAGCACCATCATCACGTTGTCAAAGCTTGCCGCAAATCTGATGGCATAGCTTGCGTAGCTGCCGCCATTAAGGTCGTCAAAATACTTCTTTGCGCCCTCGGGCAGGTTTACAAGGCTACCGCCCTTAACAGGCTCCATTACGATAACGGGCTTGTTGTGCTTTACGCATACCTCGTAGCACTTTCTGCCCTCAACCTGAGCATCGTTATAGTCAAGGTAGTTGAACTGTATCTGTACCACCTCTATCTGGGGGTATTCCGTCAATATCTTATCCAGTACGTCTGCCTTGTCGTGGAATGACAGACCCACGTGGCGCACCTTGCCCTCCTTCTTAAGGTCAAAGGCTGTTTCGTATGCTCTTGCTGCCTTATACTTTTCAAAATACTTGGCATTCTGTGAATGCATCAGGTAAAAATCAAAGTAATCAACACCGCACGCCTCCAGCTGTGACTGGAACAGAGGGCGGATGTCCTCCTCCTTTTCAAAATGATTACCGGAAAGCTTGTTTACCAATATAAACTCGTCCCTGTTGTGCCTCTTGGACAAGCACTCGCGGATAGCCGTTTCGCTTCTGCCGCTTATGTAGCCGTGGGCAGTGTCAAAATAGTTAAATCCACTCTCCAAAAAGCGGTCCACCATTCTGCTGAACTGCTCCAGGTCAACGCCGTCCTCCGTCATGGGCAGACGCATACAACCAAAGCCAAAATTCTTTTTTACCTCACCAAAAAACGGATTTACCGCCATAGAGTTTTCCTTACATCCCATAATATTGCCTCCTTATTTTTCGGACCTATTTTTACTATTATAATAAATTACTTTCCAAAAGTCAAGCACTTTTTTGACAAATAAAAAAGTGTCTGCAAAACACTTGCAGACACTCTATCATAATATTCCGCCGCAGAACACTCCAAACACGGTTGAATACACCGCCGCCTGCGTGATTATAAGGTCGCCGAACGTCGACTTTCTTTCCTTCATGACTGAACACCTTTAGCACACTGCGCCGTATTCTCCTCACTCCACAGCTGTGTTGCCTCCTGCCGTATTTGTTCAAAGGGATCGGATGCCTTATTCCAGGACGGACATCTCTTAAAGATCCTCACGAAAGCAGGCAACTCACTTGCGTAGCGTTCAGTAAAGTCAAGCTCCACCATCTGAATATCAGAAACGGTTATTCCGTCATCCTCAAACGTCACATACACTATCTCATCATCTGCGGAATAAATACCTGTCAGTGTGCCGTACTGCTCATCATATATATCCGTGGCATATCTTATATAAGTAAACGTAGGCCAGAAATACGCACCAACTGCATTGCCGTTGTCATCAAGCTCTGCGTAAGTGGTGTAGTAACGCGTACCGTTAACTCCAATGCTATACACGGGGTACTCCGTCTCCCCGTAGGTCACGTGGTCCACCTGAACCCTTTGCCCTTTTACAGAAAGGTTCAGATATCCGCCGGTATGTATAACTCCATTAGTCATATCCAGCACGTTGCCTGCGGCAGTCCGAAGTATGTCCTCCGTAAAGAACATATGATAAAAATAGAAAAACGGCGACAACACAAGCAATATCCACAGCGGCTTCCAATGTCTTACCATCCATGTCAAAACACATTTTATCTTGTCGTATGCAATATACATTACCCTAACCATGTGTACCTCCTTTTCCGCTACCACCGCGAAAGCCGACGAACCTCATCAAAATAGTATTCCACTATTTCCCCAACAAGGAATTTTGCAAGCACAACGATAGCAACGTTTATTATAATATTTACCAATACGTGGCTTGTCAGCGGGCGCTTTGTAACGTGGAATACGTTAAACACTACCACCAGCTGCGCCACAAAAAGCACTATCTCCACTCCAATGGCGATCAGGTCCGCCACTGCGCTATCCTTTGGCAGGACGCCCACCTCTATCCCTGCCCAAGCCGTATATACGCCCACCATGCACAGCAGCACGATGAGAACTGTTGACAGCTTTGACTTTTTGGGGGTTTGCTTTGTGGGCTTGAATTCGTCATAATCAAATCTCATAATCATAGTTCTCCTATCTTATTCATCAGCCTACCACAAACATACTTCAGAAAACCGTTTAATGTGCACTATTATACAAAGTCCATAATTCCTGTCTCTTTTCCTCATAAAGAGCATAATACGTCTCTAAACCGCCTTTCAAATCCGGGTTATTCTCTTTTGCATCCCAAAACAAATGATTCCAATACATTTGCAAAATATGGTTTACTTCAGAATCAAGTTTACAGAGCTTTAACTTCATGGATAAATACAGATCCAGCGAAACATTCATTTTACGTAATGTCAATAGAGGATTTGGACTTACTTCATACATGTAAAACTGCTTCAGCCTATCATATTCTTCTGAATAAGTAGTATATTGCAGACATTCTATACCATATGACCTTGCTGCGTCATCTATCACAAGCCAATCTTTTTTAGTCTCCTCAATTGCCCGATTTCTACTAATGAACCACCATTTAAGATGATATTTTCCAATCTGTTTATCCTTTGCCAGAAGATATCGTTTCCATTCGATTTCACCGTTAGTAATTATACGGTCATACATCTCAATTCCACCATAATTTCTATTGCTTTCAATCCGTATCATATTCCTAATATCCGCTTCCATCGAATACTCTTCCAAGAAAATATATCGTGATGCAATACAAGCAATCAAAATAACCGCCACAAGAATAAATGAAAAAATAATAGATTTTTTATTCATTTTTGATAATATTTTCATTTTCTCTCCTTTATTCATCGTGCAGTATTCCTTGTAACGCTCCTACAATACAGTCGATCAAACGATCTTCTGTAGGGATACCATCATAGCCTATACTAGTATAATACTTCGATATACCTTTTTTGTGTCTATCCGGGTACATATCATATCCATAAGTAATCTGTACATGATCATTCTCATCATCACCGTACAACGGACTCTTTTTCAAATCTGGATGATCTTTATCCAAATTATGCTTTGCTAAACCTCCACCCCAATAAAGCGTAATCGAACCAAAGCCTACAGCTCTTCCTAAATATCCATACATAACATTTCCCATGTCTTCTGAGCTTTTCAGTTCTCCATTATATGCAAAGGATTGTGTTACTCCCAAATAAGGTACATTGGGAAAGGCCGAATTCCACGAATTCTCATTTTTAATATCCCATTCTCCACCGGTTTTTACTCTTTGAAAAAACCAAATCGCACTCAACCCAAGATTTTCTAACCAATATAAGAACTGCATATCAGGACTTTCATCTTCATACTTGACTCGAATCTGTTCTATTGATATGCATCGTTTAGCATGACATGAATCCACCTGCTTTTCCATAAAGGCATCAATCGGCATTGTATAATCATAGTAGTATGCGTTAGATATATTCGTAACCCTTACTCCTGCCGCATACATATCATCCGATACATTTATATTTTCTCCTCCCAATGTCCACAACGATCCTGCTGTTTCATTAGTCAAAACAATGTTCGTATTCAATGCCTGTGATGATACTGACATACACTTCAATGGATTAGCTTTATTTACAATTAAAAATCCCCCAGATCTAGAAAGAATATACCATCTTTGCTCTGCAGTGCTTAAATCATTTTGAATGGTAACTTGAAATGAATTGTTTATTCCTATTACCTTTCCACTTATATGGACAGGTGAAAATACATACTCCCCCATTCCAACATATGCTATTTTTATTTTTTGTGTTGACCTTCCTGTAATATTACTTTGAACATATCGTGTTCCGACTGAAGTCCCTCCATTATATACTTCAACATATTTGCCACTTAACACATTTTGAATATAATAACTTGATCCACTGTTAATTCCTATAGTCGAATTTGATGGAAACACGCCTACCTCAACTGTATGGGACTTAGTTGATCCGTCTGCATTATTAGTTAATGTAACAGTGATTGTGGTAAAGCCAACTTTTGTTCCACTCACTAATCCCGCACTATTTACAGTTACAATTGTTGGATCTTCAGGAACAAAAGTCACCGTAGTATTGGGAGGTAATATCCCCTTTACAAGGCTTTTAGAATATCCTGAAACTAAAGACATCTCACTTTCAAAAATCAAATCAGTTGCGTATTCATAGTTGATTACCAATTTTGGATGATATTGTACATTAGAATGCTCCGATGATGCCAGTATGATTGATCCTGTCGCGCTTGGTTCTGGATTCATCATCATAAGAATACCACTTTTTAGAGAAGACTCTACCTCTCTCCATCGCTTAATTACGGAAGTAACATCACAACTTACACTCCCAACTTGTGGAGTTTTTTCCGATACAGCTAATGCACCAAAACTGTCTGCAATCGACCATGTGACTCCACTTTCCGTCCAATTTGAATTATTAACATAGTACATACAAAATGACTTTCCTGAATCTACATAAGTAAAATATAAATCTAACGATGAACTAATAATCGATTCCGAATCCATGCAATTGTAAAATGTGCTATTATTTATCAGTGAATCCATCCTCAAAAGTGTTCTGGATAGTCCCCTACCTCCTGTATATCCTATTCTTAAAAAACCTTCAGTTCCATAATTTGTTGTAGGTTTTTCCTTATATACAGTTACATCGCTTAATCCAGAATCACTAACTGTCAACGTCGGATCCACCGTTACAGGGTATTCTGCTCCCTGCAGGAACGCATCGTCAACTACAAGGCTTACAATGTACATCGCACCGGGCTTAACCTCGGTCACGTCCATTGTACCGTATGCTTCGCCGCCGTTGCTGTCATACGCATACACTCTGCCAAGAGAGTATTTGTTTGCCGCATTTGCAGTCTTTGCAAAGTAATAAACGCCGCCCTCATCTGTAAATGGGTACATACCGTTTGTTGTCAGCAAAAAGCTCCAAGTATTTTCGCCCGTGTAGGAATTAAGGATAATATCCTCTTTTACTCCGTTTATCACGGGTGTGTACTTAAGACTTACGCCCACGCCAAAGGCACGGCCATACGTAACCTCGTTGTCCGCCGTGTTTACCACCGCGTCCAGGGGCTGTGTTACCAGCTGACCGATAGAAGTCTGCATATTATCCACAAGGGGCACCAGCTTGATGTAGTTGCCGTTATGGGTAAATTCCACACCGTCCAGCACGTCCGTGGGGAGCTTGAGAGTTATATCGCTCTGCTTTAATCCAAAGCCGCCGTCAACGGTCTTAAGTCCTATGTCCTTTTCCTTGATGTTGCCGTCAGCATCCTCGTACTTTACGTCATAATCAAAGAAATACGCTGTTTTTGTTCCGTCTTGGTTCAAATAAACCAATGTGTTCATATTCTCCTCCGCATACACACGCGCTACGTGACCGTGTTCCACAGCCGAGCTGTAATCTATGTACTTGGAGATCTCGTTTGCCGCCAAAAGCTCCATGGGAGCAGCCGGCGCCTCTTCCTCAGCTCTTGCTGCCGTGGGCACAGAGTTGAATAACCACGTCAAAGCCATACAAAGGCTCAAAACAACAGAAAATAGTTTTCTCATATTTTTACCTCTTTCGTTTTGTTTTGCTTGTATTGTATCATAATATTTTTCGTTTGTCAATACCTTTTTTGAATAATTTCCCAGCTTTTTTGTATTTTGTATCATTGTGGTACACACTCACAAAACAAAAAGCAGGCGAGGATCTCACCGTACCCTCGCCCGTTGTTCTTTTGTTATACTGATCTGTTATTTTGCAAAGCTTGTAAGCTCACTATACTCAATATCGATGCTCTCGATAGCAGTCTCCCCCGTCACGGATTGCTGCATGGGGTTCACCGTCAACGTGTAGTTATCCATTCTGTACGTACAAACTCTGCCGTCATCCTCACGAATAAAGCCCATGGGGGTTATTACTGCCTCCAGCTGTGCTATTGTATCGCCCTTTGTTACAGCGTCCTCAATAGTCCTCTGCAGTGTAAAGTTTTCGGGCACCTTTTTGCTGTCTGCGTCAATGGCAACCTTACGGGACGAGGTGATCTTGATGCTCTCTATTCCTTTTATTACCCAATACTTGGATCGGTATGAATCAATATGCTCTACCCCGTCAGCCTCTGCCCCATCAATTGATGCCGCATGGTCAATGTCAAGGCTTACCCCCAACATAATATCCCCGCAGGAAAGCTCCACCCTACCCGGCAGTAACGACATCGATCTGTTATACTCAATGTCCTTTTCCAGCTTCCAGCCCTGCTTTTGCAGAGTGTCAAGATACTCCACCGCATCAACACCGACAGCTATATCCAGACGCACCTGCTTGGATATTTCTTCCTCGGACAATCCTACAAACCTGCCACCGGTGCATCCAACTGCAGAAAGCACCAGCAATACAGACATAGCCGCACACAAAATTCTTAGTTTGTTCAGTCTCATAATACTTCTCCTTTTTCTTTTTTATAGGACAAATCCCGTCCTTCTTATACAATTATACCATAATGAAACGAGCTATCCGCATTTCTTCCTCAGTTGGTTCAATAATCACATTATGGCAAACGAAGTTTGTTACCTACTACAATTATTATACCATATCTCCTCTAAAAATCAATAGGTTTTTAGATAATTTTTAGCAATTTTTGTATTTTATTTTGTCCGAAGCACCCTTCTCCACAAAAATCCC
>JAGBHJ010000281.1 GCA_017935525.1 Clostridia bacterium
CACCTATGCCGACGCCGACGCTGACACCTACGCCGACGCCGACTCCACCTAGTAATGAAGATGGAAAGTATAGGTTATTTATGATAGTTTGCGCTGTGCTGGTGGTACTTGTTGTGGCAGCAATAATTACAAGGAGGGGCACAAAAAATCGGTGAGGCAATACAAGTTGTTCTCGGCTGTGGATAATTATAAGAGAAAGGACCCCCTATGGATACGGAAATATTCAAGAACAAAGCGATAAACAAGGCTCGGCTTCTTGCCTACGGATTTGAGCAGGTGGGGGATGGGTTTGAGTTCTCCACCAATATAGTGTCGGGGCAGATGGAAATGCGTGTCACGGTTGACGGCGACGGTAAGCTCGATGCGAGGATATTTGACGTTGGCTTCGGCGAGGAATACGTATTGCATCTGGTAGAGGATGCAACGGGATCATTCGTCGGGCAGGTGAGAGCAGAGTATGATGAGGTCATAAACGATATTGCATCCAAGTGCTTTGACATAAACGTATTCAAGGCGGAGCAATCATATCAAATAATTGATCATGTTCGTAAAACATACGGTGACGAGCTTGAATTTTTGTGGGCAAGGTCACCCGATAACGCCATATGGCGAAGAAAGGACAACAAAAAATGGTATGCCGCACTGTTGACTGTGAAAGCAGACAGGATCGGGCTTGACGGCAACGGGACGGTGGAGATACTTGACCTGAGAATAAAGCCGGACGAGCTGGAAATGACTCTTGATGGAAAAAGGTTTTTCCCCGGATACCATATGAACAAAAAGCATTGGTACACGGTGCTGTTGGATGGCGGTGTGCCGACGGATGACATCTGCCGACGGATCGATGAAAGCTATCTGCTGGCAAAGAAATAGGGAATAGGTATGGATAACGTAAAAAGATGCGGTTGGGTGAATATGTCCAACCCAAAATATATACAATACCACGACGAGGAATGGGGAAAGCCCCTGCATGACGATAAACGCCTGTATGAGCTGTTGATACTGGAGAGCTTTCAGGCGGGGCTGTCCTGGGAGTGCGTGCTGAATAAGAGAGAAAACTTCAGAGCCGCATTTGACTGTTTTGACGTTGACAGGGTGATGCGATACGGTGAGGACAAGCAACAAGAGCTTATGAAGGACCAAGGCATTATACGCAACCGACTGAAAATAAGGGCAGCCGTACAAAACAGCAGGGTCTTTAAGTCAATACAGACGGAGTTTGGCTCCTTTGACAATTACATATGGTCATTTACCGACAATAAGGTGGTAACGGAGGAATACACAGTAAGAACGACGTCGCCCTTGTCCGATGCTGTTTCCAAGGATCTGAAAAGGCGAGGGATGACCTTTGTGGGCTCTACGATAATATATTCCTATTTGCAGGCAATAGGGGTCATAAACGGCCACGAGAGGGATTGTTGGTGCAGGTGAGAAAGTTACATTGAAGTAAAGATAATGGCAGAGAATGCATTTTCTCTGCCATTATCATGTTGTAAATGGTGCTCGTACAGTACTTATACTTCGCGGAGCAATGCGATGATTTTCTCTGCCAATACATTGTATCGGTCATCCTTTTCTGCTTTTGCAATTGCGGACAGATGGAAGTCTGTCAGCCAAATCAGGGGCTCGATTGCTGATCTCGCATAATAACTCCTTTTATCTGCGTTGTCCGATATCTTTACAAGTCCAGTTTCTCTAGTTTTATAGAGATTGGGTAGCTTGTTTGCGAATTCAGCTGCTTTTTCTGTATTGCCTAACCTATAATAAGTATCAGAAATGTTTGAAAGGGTCGCGCATCTTATTTCAGAGTCATCGCAGTAGTTCAAAATTCTCTCTTGAATTTCTACGGATTCCTGCAGATACTTTTGATGTTGGTCATTACTTCCGTCAAGACGTTCTAATGATGATGAAAGTTGAACAAGCAGAAGAGGGTCGTTGGGAAACGCTTTTAATGCCTCTCTCATGAGGAGAACGTTTTCGTGGTGCCTGCCGTTTGTTCTGTTGTCATGCCATTGGGAATTGAAATTCTCCAATTCTTGTTTTGAGGAAATAGAATTCATTCCGATAAGCTCGTCGACAGAGATGTGAAAGTAACTTGCGATCGATGGAAGTAAAGTTATATCAGGGTAACCGTCACCTCGTTCCCACTTACTTATCGCTTGGTAGGAGATGCCGAGATGTGATGCTAATTCTTCTTGTGTCAGATCGCTGTTACGACGTAGTTTTCTTAAGTTTTCTCCAATGTACAGTTTCATATGATGTACCTCCGTGTAGATATAATGTGACGCGTCTATGTATATTATAACTTGGTTGGAGTTTTTTATCAATAACCGCAACATGGACTTGATTCAACGGAAGGTAGTATTTTTCTCCGTTATTGCAATACCTCCAAGTATCGATATGAGACTTGGAGGTATTATTGATTTTACGGATCATTTCGGCGCGATGATCGTCATCAGCGCTTTTCTTTGTCCCTCGGTGGGCTTTGAAAGCTTGCCGTTGTTCAAGAGCGTTGTGATGCAGTGGAGTAAAAACCAGCCTTCGGCGTGGAATACAAACTGCAACTCGAATTCCCTTACTTTTTTCAGGTGGTGTGGTACGGATTCCAGTGCTGCCCTTGTGTATGGTGCCTTAAGTGCATCAAAGTCTGCCTTGTATTTTTCTTTTATACGGTCACCGATAGAAAGCAACTTGTTTTTGATCTCTGTATTTGCCAAAACAACTATCTGCCATGCGGATTTGAAGTGTCCGTCAATGTCGCCATTGGTTTTGATATAACCACGTTCTGCGAGCCATGCGTATTCGTTGGCGGAGAGTGGATGATCGTCCTCAAAATCGTATAGGGTGATAGTTTTTTGCTGTTCTTCCGTTATGTTTCTCTCACTTATAGGTGCTCTGTCAGACCATTCGGAATCAATTTGCCACATCATCAGATCATCACCGCTATTCCACATAGGGCCGCACCAATTCCTCATGTACACGTAGTCCTCCGGAAGCACTATGTCGTCAGGCACTACTGAAGCGTGGCAGATATTGTATGCTCCGTCGGGGCGAACTGTTGCTACGTCACTGAACGTAATTCTTTCATCCATCAGCTTTTCTCCGGAGAATGCAGCGATAAACGGTATGAGTGCCCAGAGAATGAAATTACGGTCTGCTTTTGGGGATACTTTTAGTGAGATCGGATCGTCCGTTTGACTGCAGAGTATATCGGGATCATCCAATATACCGCCGCAAACCAGCTCGTCATACAGCTCGTTTGCAAAAAGCTCTGCGGCACGCTTATACATATCGTCCTGCATTTTGAGGAGCTCTGCTGTGGGCTCGCTGATAATAAAATTAACTATATACTTATCTCCATGTGCTTTGAGAAAGCCGTATTTCTCAAGAAACTCTGCTTCTGTTTCTACATACACAGGGGAAACACCCAGGTCGTCAGCGATCTCTGCGACGGTTTTTGCTGAGTTACGCACACAGTAGCATATGTTTTGCGACAGGGGAGAACGGAAAAATTCGTCCAACGATTTTGTGCCGATGGAACCATTAAGTCCGATAGAGTGAAATTTGATCGGATTAAACTTTAATTCGCTTGATTTTCTCATTGTATTCATTCCTCGTTTTAATTCTTTTTTGGCTTCAAACAAATGCCACTTTACTGTGCCGATGGGGACCCCAAGCTCTTTTGCTATATCGCTTTGTTTTAGATTTTCAAAATAATAAGCGATTACGATCCTCCTTTGCAGCTTTGACAAATAAGCGATCTCGTGTTGAAGACGGTGGAACGACTCCCGTTTGTCTTCAATATCGAATTCTGCGTCAGGGTCCGTAATAACGTCTGAATATTCGTCTATGGATATACCTACCATGCTATTGGCTGAATCTCTGTAATAATTACTGAGAGAATTGTGGGCGACTGTCCATATGTATTTGCCGAGGTCATCTATGTCATCTTTAGTCAGAAGTGTACGAAAAACCCGCAACACTATTTCCTGACAAAGATCCTCTGCGTCTTGATGATTCTTACACCGTTTTAGTGCAAATCCGAATATGGGCTTCAGATACTCTGTTGTGATCCTTTCGGCATCATGTCTGTTCATTTGTTTGTACCTCTTTGAAAGCTTTCACTCATATAGACACGGGAATGTAAAAAAGGTTGGAAAAATATTAGAAAAAACACACGTTGTACTCTGTCTGCAACCGATAGAGAATACAGCGTGTGGTATTTTGCCTTATTCCGCAATAAATTCTTGGTAAAGATACACCTTATCCGCCTGAATCTCCGCGGTGATGACGGTGCCTACGTCGTTATACTCGGTTGACAGGATATTGCCGTCTGCAAACAGTCTGTTGACTACGCCGCTTTTGTCGTATGGGATAACGAATGTAAGCCTTTGTATGCCCTGACTGAGGGTCTCAAGTATCATTTCCTTGAGCTCCTCTATGCCGTCGCCGTTTTTGGCTGAAATATAACAGCAGGGGTCCTTTCTGTAAAGGGGGAGAGGATCAACGTTGTCTATTTTGTTGAACACGTATATCTTCTTCTGATTTGCGTTCAATTCCTCCAGCACCTTGTCGGCAACGTCCATCTGTACGTCGTAATCCTCTGCGGAAACGTCCACCACGTGGAGCAGAAGGTCTGCCTCAATGCTTTCCTCCAACGTGGACCGGAATGCGTCGATGAGCTTGTGGGGGAGCTTGTCAATAAAGCCAACGGTGTCGGCAATAAGCACGTTTAGCCCCTTGTCGTTCTCCATGACTCTTGTGAGGGTGTCCAGCGTGGCAAAGAGTATATTTTCAGAATAGGTCAAACTGCCCGTCAACGCTGTCAAAAGTGAGCTTTTGCCTGCATTGGTGTAGCCCATAAGCGCTACCGTCTTAAATCCGCTGTTGGTACGGGAGCGCCTTTGGAGCTGCCTGTGGCGGCGGATGCTTTCCAGCTCGTCCTCCAGCTCCGATATTCTGTTTCTGATGTGGCGTCGGTCGGTTTCCAGCTTCTTTTCGCCGGGACCTCTTGTTCCGATACCGCCACCCAGACGGGAAAGTCCCGTTCTGCTTCCCGTCAGCCTGGAATACAGGTATTTCTGCTGGGCAAGCTCCACCTGGATCTTACCCTCGCTGCTTTTGGCACGGGCGGCAAAGATATCCAGTATTACTGCCGTTCTGTCTATGACCTTTGTGTCAAGAGCATCCTCAAGGCTTTCCACCTGCTTGGGGGAAAGCTCGTCGTCAGCGATCACGGCGTCAGCCCCAAACTCAATTACCGCAAGCCTCAGTTCCTCTGCCTTGCCCTTACCGCAATAGGAGCGATTATCGGGCTCTATTTTTTGGTTGAACACCCCAACCACCTCCAGCTGCGCGGTGGAGCAAAGCTGCTCCAGCTCCTGCAGAGAACGCTGGGTATCCATGCCCACGCCGATGAGTATTACTCTTTCGTGGGTCTTTGTTTCGTATAATTCAGTCAAAATTCCAATCTCCATTCAGATCCTCGTCTGCTGTTTCCCTCAGATGGTATTTGGGATTGTTCCCCAGCTGACCCTTACGCTTCATACCGGAGAATTTGTTTCCGCAGACTATAATGTGGTCTATAACCTCCACGGAAAGCACCGTAAGAGTTTCAACCAATACTTTTGTGATGGCAATGTCGGATTCCGACGCCGTCATATTGCCACCGGGGTGATTGTGGGACAATACTACCGCCGCGGCGTTGTTCTTTATAACCAGCTCAACCACCTTGCGGGGATTGATGGGTGTTTCGTTAATGGTGCCTCTGTATATAAGGTCAGTCTTTATCAATCCGCAGGCGCTGTCAAGGCTTAATACGTAGAAAGCCTCGTTCTTTTCTCCTGCAAAAAGGTCGCACAGATATTGACCCAGCACTATGTAGTCATTCAACGTTGGGCGTTGGCTCCATCTGTCCTTAAAGTAATACCTTGTGATGGCAGGCAGGGAGTTTATAAACAGTGCTGTATAATGGGATATGCCCTTGACCTTTTCCAGCTCGGAAACGTCAGCTTCCAGCACAGCGGAGAACGAACCGAATTTGTTGATGAGCTCGTGAGCCAACACGTTGGTATCCTTTCTGGGAATGCACAAGAACAGCAGGTATTCCAGAACCTCGTGTGGCGGGATGTTGTCGATACCAACCTTTTCTATCTTTTCGCGAAGGCGTTCTCTGTGCCCTGCGTGGATCTCAGAAGGGGATAGCTGATCCTTTTCTGTTGTAGTATTATCCATGGTTCACCTTTTTAGTATAAATGTATTTGTTTTCTGTGCCAAAATGGAGTATAAATCACTTGACGCAGAGAGTTAAATATTGTGATTTTTCCGCAACAATGGGTAATAAATGCGTGTTGCTCCATTCAATAAATAAGTATATCACAAAACGCTTTTTATTGCAAGGGGGTATTTGAAAAAACTATATATAACATGCGGTACGGGGAAAATGTAAACTTTTTGTAAATGAAATCGACTTTGGGACGAAAATTCTGCGGGCACCAAAATAAAAATACGAAATTTACCGCATAAATCGGGATTTTTGAAAATGCTAAAAATAATGCGCGTAAAAAACTTTTTGGTTTTGAGAAAAATAACAAGGTATTGACTTATTCAAGCAAATAATGTATAATTTACATGATATGTGGTTGTCATTGGAGGCAACTGGTAGGATAGCGCTTTCACCCGCGGTTGTATAGCGGTGGAGGCTTTGAATATAAATTTTTTACAATCTTGATATTTTAGTTAGATAATCAGTATATCTTCCGTGACTCAGCATAATTATCATAGATGGAGGTCTCGCATGACTACAGAGATATGGATAGTCCTCATCGTTTGCGGAGTGGTGATCGGAGTTGGACTGGGCGTGGTTATCGGCTTGGCTATAAAGCAGTCAAGGGATAAAAAGGTCATTGGTGCTGCCAAGGACGTTGCTCAGAAGATCATTGACGACGGCGAAAAGCTCGCTGAAGCAGCCAAGAAGGAAAAGCTCTTGGAGGCAAAGGAAGAAAACCACAGACAGCGTACAGAGCTTGAAAAGGAAGTACGTGAGCGAAAGAGCGAACTAAACAAATGGGAACAGAGATTGCAGAGCAAGGAAGATAACCTCGACCGTAAGCAGCAATCCGTAGAAGCAAAAGAAGAAAATTTGAAAAAGGACAAGGCAAATCTTGAGGCAAAGGAGAAGCTCGTTGAGCAGCTTGTTGAGGAAGAAAGAAAAGAGCTTGAAAGAATAAGCGGTCTTTCTCAGGAGGAGGCAAGAGAGATAATCATTGAATCATTGCAGAAGGATCTTGCACATGAGTCCGCAGCTAAGATCAGAGAATTTGAAGCAACCTTCAAGGAGGAGAGCGAAAAGAAGGCAAGAAACATTCTTGCTTTGGCAATACAGAAGTCAGCGTCCGACTTTGTGGCGGAAACTACGGTTTCCATTGTTGAGCTCCCCAACGATGAGATGAAGGGCAGACTTATCGGCAGAGAGGGCAGAAACATCAGAGCACTTGAAGCCGCAACGGGTATCGACCTTATTATTGATGATACTCCCGAGGCGATAATCCTTTCCGGATTTGACCCTTACAGACGTGAGATCGCAAAGATCGCCATTGAAAAGCTTGTGGTGGACGGCAGAATTCACCCCGCAAGAATTGAGGAAATGGTTGAGAAGGCGACTAAGGAAGTTGAAAACAAGATCAAGGAGCTTGGTGAACAGGCTGTATTTGAGGCAGGTGTTCACGGTATCAATCCCGAGCTGGTAAAGCTTATCGGTAGATTGAATTACAGAACAAGCTACGGTCAGAATATCTACAAGCACTCTCTTGAGGTTTCCTTTATTGCAGGTGCTTTGGCATCGGAGATCGGTGCTGACGTAAGAATTGCAAAGAGAGCAGGTCTGTTGCACGATATTGGTAAGGCTATCGACCACGAGGTTGAAGGTCCCCACATTCAGATCGGTGCTGACCTTGCCAAGAAGTACAAGGAAAACAACGCAATTATCCACGCTATCATGGCTCACCACGGTGACGTAGAGGCAAAGACGATCGAGGATGTTTTGGTTCAGGCGGCGGATGCAATTTCTGCAGCAAGACCCGGTGCAAGACGAGAGTCCATCGACGCTTACATAAAGCGTTTGCAGCAGCTTGAGGAGATCGCAGATTCCTTTGCAGGTGTTGAAAAGTCCTTTGCTATTCAGGCAGGCAGAGAGGTTCGTATCATCGTTAAGCCCGAAAAGGTATCCGACGATGAAATGCTCATTCTGGCAAGAAACGTTGCCAACAAGATCGAAAGCGACTTGGATTACCCCGGTCAGATCAAGGTCAACGTTATCAGAGAAAACAGAGCAGTTGAGTACGCAAAGTGAGAAAGTTGCTTAACAGGTAAGAAGAATATCAGCAAACGGTTTTCGGCAGAGGGTTGTTTCCTCTGCCGATTTGTA
>JAGBHJ010000282.1 GCA_017935525.1 Clostridia bacterium
CGCCTTTTCTATCTGGGCAATGCACAGCTGTGTGGTTTCGTGAGAGCCTGTGCCGAATATTCCGCCGGGGTTGATGGTGAGAATAAGCTTATCCTCGGTATTTTCCACCTTCTCCCACTCGGGCACGATAAGAAAGCGCTTACCCACCTCGATGGGTGAGAAGAATTTCTTCCAATTGTTTACCCAATCCTCGTTCTGTATATTCGTAAGCGTGACCTCAAGTCTGCCAAGGTCAAACTCGGGCAATTCCTTTGGCAGTCTTGCAAGGTAGCCCTTTATCTCGCTGAGCTGATCGAAGCCTGCGGCATTGTCGCCGATGTACGCAACGACGTAAGCCTCCTCCTTTTGCTTTTCAAGTACCTCATCGTCAATATAGTCCCACGTATAGTCCTTATCGGGCATCTTATAATCCTCTGGATCAAATATCTCCAAGCCGTAAATACCCATTGCGTAGAGTGATGCTGAAACTATCTCGCATCCTGCATGAGTTGTAAATATCTTAACCTTTAACCAATCCATTTTGTTTCCTCTCTTATAAAGCAGATCTGTATTCGTGGAAAAATCACCGCGGTCAATCCTCGGTGATCTCTCTTATCAATGCTTGCTGAAATTCGTTTTATTTTCGTTTCCCTGTATCAATCTCTTAAGATTTGACCAATGTCTGATAAGCGCAATAGCGCCCAGTACAACTGTCAATACCCATATATACGGGTCAAAGCAGGGCTCTCCCCTTACAAAA
Organism: Clostridia bacterium; assembly: GCA_017935525.1. GTDB lineage: Bacteria > Bacillota > Clostridia > HGM11327 > HGM11327 > SIG351. The sequence continues at coordinate 740 of JAGBHJ010000282.1, forward strand.
TTAACTACAAAGGGATAGAGCACGCAATTTATGATGGATGCCAGAGACACGTACTTTGTTATAAAAATTATGCCAAACTCCACCACCAAAAGCACCAATGCCGCCCAAGGGTTCAGATAAAACGCAATACCGCATGACGTTGCAATGCCCTTGCCGCCCTTAAAGTGCAGATAGAACGGGAAATTATGACCCAGTATGACTGCAAGACCACCTGCCATTTTGCCGGCAGTATCAAGTCCGCCGCCAAAAAGCATATCCCCCAGCCATACTGCAATTACACCCTTGAGAATGTCAAACACCAAGGTGATGATGGCAGCTCTTTTTCCCAGCACTCTCAACACGTTTGTTGAGCCAAGGTTACCGCTGCCCTTTGTTCTGAGGTCAATGTTCTTTGTCAGCTTGCCGATAAAAAACGCCATGTTGACCGAGCCCAAAAGGTAGCACACAACCGCCAGAATAATAAACTTAAGCACTATCATGATTCCTCACCCTTACCCTTTGCAACTATCTTTATGGGAACAAGATCAAATCCGAAAGTTCTGCGGAGATGATTCATAATATACCTTTCGTAGGAGAAATGGAACAGCTCCGTGCTGTTTACGGAAAGCACAAACGTGGGCGGCTGAACTGCCACCTGAGTACCGAAGTATATCTTCAGCTGTCTGCCGTTCTTTGTGGGCGGCTCCGTAAGTATCGTAGCCTGGCGGATAGCGTCGTTGAGAACGCCCGTGGTAACTCTCTTTGTTGCCTGCTCGTATATCTGCTCAACAAGATCCATTACGTTATGCACTCTCTGCCCCGTCTTTGCGGAAATTGTAACGCAGGGTGCGTACTGCACAAAGCTGAGAGTATCGTAAAGGTTTTTCCTGTACTCCTCAATAGTGTGGGTATCCTTTTCTATCAGATCCCACTTGTTGAGCACCAGCACGCAGGGCTTGCCCGCATCGTGGAACATACCCGTGATCTTTGCATCCTGCTCTGCCACGCCTCTGTCTGCGTCTATCATTATAACGCCGATATCAGCTCTTTCCACCGCCGCCATTGAGCGCAGCGTGCTGTAATAGTCAATATCGTCGTTGATGCTTCTTTTTCTTGTAATACCTGCGGTATCAATAAGAATATAGGGCTTACCCTTGTATTCAAAGGGAGTATCTACCGCATCCCTTGTGGTGCCCGGAATATCGGATACCAGCACGCGCTCGTCACCCAACAGCGCATTTACAAAGGATGACTTTCCTGCGTTTGGTCTGCCAAGCACGGCAACCTTAACGGGTGCATTTTCACTCTCCTGCTCGTCCTCCTCCGGGAAGAACGCAGTCACAGCATCCAAAAGCTCGCCAAAGCCCCTCTTGTGCAATGCTGAAACAGGATACGGCTCACCAATATCAAGATTGTAGAACTCATACTGGGCAATGTCAGCCTCCTCGTTATCGGACTTGTTTACACAAAGGACAACGGGCTTCTTTGATTTTCTGAGCATCTCCGCCACCTGCAGGTCGCTGGCAAGCATACCTGTCTGGGCATCAACCACAAATATTATAACCGTCGCCATATCGATGGCAACCTCCGTCTGCTGACGCATCAAAGCGGGGATGACCTCCTTTGAAAAGGGCTCCAGACCGCCCGTATCCACCAGAGTAAAGGCTTTACCCAGCCATTCCGCATCTGCATATATCCTGTCCCTCGTAACTCCCGGGGAGTCATGAACTATGGAAAGTCTTTTATTTATTATCTGATTAAAGAGCGCAGACTTTCCAACGTTAGGGCGCCCAACTATTGCAACAATAGGTTTCATTCTATTACCTCTTTCTGTATATATCAAAAGTCAAAGTCCTTTTTGCCCTCAAGCGCCCTTATAAAGCACTCTCCGTCAACGGGAACTATGACGACCTTCTTTCCTGTTTTTTCTTCCAGCTGTGTTTTTGTCATGTCATCAAGGAATACCTCGGTACCGCTTCTGAACATGACGGAAGGCAAAAGCACAACGTCACAATCGCCGCAAGCATCCAACGCCCTTGCAATATCGCCGCCCGTCAGCAGACCTGCCACGGTAACGGACTTGCCAAAGAATTCGTTTTCAACCTTTACCACGTCCACTCTTGTAAACATGACCTCGCTTGCAACCTCGGCTATTTCCGTCATAAAGTCATACGCGGATTCACCCGTTGCAATAACCACTCTCTTATAGGGACTGCGTCTTGC
>JAGBHJ010000283.1 GCA_017935525.1 Clostridia bacterium
AGGGACGTAGCCCTTGCGGAAAAAAGCTCGTTCTTTCTTTCCCTGTTGAGGGATGCGCTCCAGATAAAGTCCGATAGCTGCAAGGAAGACTCCGCCAATGCGGATTCCGTATTTAACGTTGAGCAGCCCGAGTCCGTGCAATGCAAGCTTAAGAACGTGCCCGATGAGCCGCAGCTTGACGAGCAGGGCAACAAGGTACTTACCCTGTGCAGATATCTGATATACGGAGCAGGTGCGGCGTTTTTGCTTTCGGTCATGTTCTTTATAATCCTCATCTTTAAGCTGGATTTCTTTAAGATCCCCTTTGCGGAAAGCGGATTTATCGGCAAGGGACTGATAGTCCTCATTGCGGCGGGCATTGGTCTGCTGGTGGCGTCGATAGTTTTGCGCCAGATAGAGATGAACCGATTCAACGAGATCCACAAGTCATGGGAAAACGTCAAGGAACAGATCAACCTGCAAAACTTGGCAGAGATCGACCGTTGCCGTGAGCAGGAGGAAAAGCAGAACCAGGAATACTACATGACCATGGAAATGATCAAAGAAAAGCGGGTTGAATACGCACTAAAGCAGGCAGCAAAGGCTGAAATATATGCGCTGTTGAAGGCAAAGGTGGCAAACGCCATCACTTCATTGGAAAAGACTCTTACCGCAGTCTACGGCAGTGCGGGAGTTTTGCCCTCCAAGTGCAGAAGATTTGACGCTGTGCTGATGCTGGAAAGCTACCTTGAAAGGGATGACGTCAACAGTCTTTCCGATGCATTGGGTCTTTATAATTCCGAATGCGAAAGCGGTAACGTGGCTGACCACATTTCCGACTTCAGAAAGAATGGGGACGGTTACTTCAGAGGTATGACGGTGGCTTACGAATTTATAAGACTTTGCAGTGACTCGGTTGAGGCTTTGCTTGCAAAGAACGAAGCTTTTGCTGAGCTTATTGCGGACAAGTCCATAACACCGCACAGAGGAGAGCTTAACAGAGGAACTCTGGCTATTGAGTTTACAAAGAATTACGGTCAGAGCGATATCGGTGCAGAGCTGGAAAGCATTGCGGACTCCTGCAAGGCAATGGCACAAAAGTATTAAAGCAAAACGGAGATGAAGCAGTAACGTTTCATCTCCGTTATTTTTATTTAGCAGATCCTTCTTGATCTTCTGCGGTGTTGTCCGGTGCGACAATGCCGCTTTTTTCTGTCCTTTTCTTAATATTTTCCTCAAAGAGCTGCAGAAGCACAGCAACAAGAGGCGTAAAGAATATCATGCCCATCAGTCCGAAAAGACTTCCGCCGATCAGCACGGCGATTATCGTCCACAACGGACTCAAGCCTACTGAAGAGCCAACCACGTGAGGATATACAAACTGGGTCTCTATAAACTGCACCACAAGGTATATCACTATGCAAAGGATAAACTTTGAAGGCTCTGTCAAAAGCACCAAAAACGCTCCTATTGCACAAGCACCAAAGGCACCCACGTACGGGATAAACGCCATTACTCCGGAAAGCAAGCCCGTAAGCCCTGCATATGGTATTTTGAAAACGGCAAAGGATATAAACACCATTCCTCCCAAAATGCAGGATTCCACACATTGGCCTGACAAGAATTTAGAGTACGATCTTGTGATCATGTCACAAACGTGGAACGTAAGGTCTGCCTTTGCCTTGGGCAGATATACGGTAGTGATCTGTCTTGCCTTTGAGCATATCTGCTTTTTGGTAAGCAGCACGTAAATGGCAATAACTGCAGAAATACATACGTTTGCAATGGTAGAAACTGCCGTGCTGAGAGCGCCGAATGTGGTGACGATTATGCTGCCCGCATAGCCCGAAAGCTTACTGACCAATGCCTTAAGATCCAAAGAGTTTATCCATGCGGTTATCTTGTCAATATCAAGCTCCAGACCGTATTTATTAAGCAGCTGAGCCCATTGGGGAAGATTTGCCTTTATAGTTCTTATCAATACGTCAACCGAGTCGCAAACCGCAGGAATAATAAGCGTGACCACAAGGGAAAGTATCAGTATCAATGCTAAAAACGTCAGCACAAGGCTTATGACGGAAATAACAGATTCCTTGGGCTTTTTCTTTTTGTTCTTCAACATCTTGTTTAACACTCGTTCGAAGCCCGACATCGGCACATTTAATATAAACGCCGTCACAAAGCCTGCTATGATCGGCATAAATATGGAGAGTATCGTGCCCAAAAAGCCCATTACCGCACCAAAATTAAGTAGTAGCACAAACAACACCACACCAAATGCAATGGCAAAGCACGTGCTCTTTAATTGCTTACTCATAAAAAACCTCTTTCTTTCAAAACAGTATATATTTTATTACAAGGGCGTTGCCCACGCTGATTCCTGCTTGTCAACAGATCAATCATCCATTTCACGGACATTTTCCTCTGATTTTTTCTTCATCCACATCTTGTAGCCAAGTCCGCCCAACGCCGCGAGCAATATCGTCACTGCAAATATCAGAATGGAATAGGAATACTGCTGATTTGCCCACGTAGCACCGCAAAGGG
>JAGBHJ010000284.1 GCA_017935525.1 Clostridia bacterium
AAAGCCCATTCCGCTTCTGCCCTGTAACGGCGTTGACGTATAAAGGGGGCACCTTGCCTTATTTACATCCTCGATTCCGCATCCGTCATCCTTGACTGTAACCGTTATTCCGTATTCAAACAGCTCCGCTGTTATCGTCACAATGCCGTCCCTGCCGTCGTAGCCGTGTATGATGGCGTTTGTTACTGCCTCGCTTACTGCGGTCTTTAATTCCGTTATCTCCTCCAACGTAGGGTCCAGCTGGGCGGCAAATGCCGCAACCGTAACCCTTGCAAAGCTTTCGTTGACGGACCTTGCGGATATTTCCAATTTCATAGAATTTGTACTCATGGTCTTCCCTCCTTATGTTATAATTCTTCCCAAGCGCTTATTGCTTCATCCTCATCGGAATATATCTCAAACATCTTGTCCAGACCGCTGACGTGTATAAACCGGGCTATTCCTTGATGTATTCCCACTATGGCGCATCTGCCTCCGTCCAGCTTGATTATCTTTCGTCTGCCGTAAAAAACGCCTATTCCCGAGCTGTCAATAAAGCTCAACTCCGCAAGATTGAATATGACCTTGCTGAATCTGTATCTCTGTATCATGTTGTCAATGGATTCTCTGGTGGCATCTGCCGCATGGTGGTCCAGCTCTCCGTTAAAATAGAGCACCAGAGTATCCTTTCTTATACTTCCCGTAATCTTCAAAGCACTTCCTCCTTACACCTTGCCTTTATTGCTTTATTCACCGACCGTTGTGCATTCTCCTTTGATGAAAATTCTGTTGTTTTGCCGTCTTTTTTGTAATAAAGAATTATTAACACGAAAAAAGACATTGTGGATCTTCACAATGTCTTTTGCATTATTCCTCTAACAGCTTATTGATCTTATCTATACAGCTTTCTGTCAGCTCTCGGGCGTATTCGTTGGAATAAGCCTCCGTGTATATCTTAAAGACCGCACGCTTTTCATCAGGCAAAACCACGGACCAGCCGGATCTTCCGCTTATTCTTACGCCGTTGCCCGAGCTTACGCTTTCGTTTTCCGCCAGTCTTCTCATTACGCCGCATCGCTTATCCCATGGGCAGGCGACCTCGTCCTGTGACAAATGCAGCTGAGGCAAGCTTTCGATAAGCTCCTTTATGCTCTTTTTTTCGTCCGCCATACAGCTTAAGAGCTCCAGCAAAAACAGAATTCCGTCGTAATACAGCGACATTTTGCCAACGGGGATGGAATCCTTTATTCCGTCGTGCTTTATTATCTGGTCGATCAAAGCACGAATACCTGTGTTGGTTCTGATTACACGTCCGTTTTTGCTCTTTGCCATTTCCTCCAGCTCATCGGGTGCATTGTAATCCGCCACAACGTATTTGTCGTCCCTTTGCAAGCGCAAAAGCAGGTAATTCATCAGTAACGACCTTCTTGCATTATCAAGGGGTGTCATATCATCGTTATATATTACAAGCCCCTCGCCAAAATCGCAAAGTCCTACCGTAAGTCCCTCTATCGGCGGCGTTATCTCGTCCTGCTCCTTTACCTCCGTTTTGATGCCAAGGCGTACAAGCACGTTTACCATCAGGGCGGTATGGACGGAATGATCATTTATTACCGTGACTGATACGTCACTGCATTTATCCTTTAGCTCATCGCAAAGCGCTATCAAGTGGCTCTCGTAAAAATCATTGCCCTTTTCAAAATCCTGGGCGGACTGTATGGAGGCAGATTCTGCCACAGGTGTGGTATTGTTGTTAAGGGCGGACTCTATCTTTCTTTCTTCTGCAGAAGAAATATTTGCTCCTGCTTCGTTTATAAAGTATATCTGCGCTACGCCGTCATTTACACCGAGGTATATTCCGCCGTCTGCACCTATCAGTCTGATGGCATATCTGAGGGCAGGCAACGGAGCCGCGCCCATGTCTATCACCTTTGCTCCCGTGGAAAGCGCTCCTGATTTTGCTGCAAGGGTCAGCATTTCGCTTTGCTGTGTGCCGCTGTCAGCAAACAGTATGCGTTTTTTACCCATGGAAGCAAATGCGGCGCTTGCAACAACAGCATTCTGTACGGAAAGCTGGGAATTAAGCTTTCCCCTTATACATTCACGGTCAAAAAAGCCCGAATACTGTACAGTCTGCCATATCACGTTTGATGAGATGGTGCATCCGCCCTCAACCGTTTTTTGCGGCCAGACCGATGCTCCGCCTTTGACTGTGGTCCCTTGCCCCAGCCTTGTGCCTTCACCCACCGCACTGCATTCAAACACGCTTACCCCGTCATCCAGCACACAATCGGGTGCGATCATTGCGCCCCTCATCTGGCAACCGTTGCCAACAGTAACGTTGCTTGAAATAACGCTTCGCTTTGCCGTGGTGTTATCTCCCAGAACACAACCGTCACCTATAACTGTTCCCTCGCTTACGACGGCATTTTTTCCTATAACGGAATTATGCCCCACCATGCAGGGAGCAACGAGGCTTGCATCCTTGTGGAGTGTTACGTTTTCCCCCACAAATACGCCCTTTGACACCTCCGTATATCCCATTGGCTTTATAACGTCAACGTTACCCAAAAGCACGTCCTCATTTGCCTTGAGGTATGAGCGCAGGTTACCGACGTCGCACCAGTAGCCCTCGGCAACAAATCCGAATATCTCCATTTTCTTTTCCATCATCATCGGAAAAAGATCCTTGGAAAAATCATATTCCTTACCCTGCTCCATAAGGCTCAAAACGCTTTTGTTGATTATATATATTCCCGTGTTTACAGTATCGCTGAAGACCTCGCTCCACGTGGGCTTTTCCGCAAAGCGTAGGATTCTGCCGTTTTCGTCGGTTATAACAACTCCGTATTCCAGCGGGTCCTCCACACGTTTTAGAACTACGGTCACGTCTGCGCTGTTTTGGCGGTGGAATTCAATCGCCTTTGTAAGGTCGATATCCGTAAGTCCGTCTCCGCTGAGTACAATAAACTCGTCGCTGAGATACTCCTCCGCGTTTTTTACGCTGCCTGCAGTACCCAAGGGCGTTGCTTCCGTAAAATACTCAAAGGAAACGTCCATACCTCCTCCGTTGCCCAAATGGGAGGTTATCATTTGCGGCTGGTATTGTAATGTCACCGCGATCTCGTGTACGCCGTGCTTTTTTAACAGCTCCACAGCATATTCTATTACAGGTCTGTTCGCTATGGGGAGCATTGGCTTTGGCACGGTACAGGTAAGCGGTCGAAGTCTTTGTCCCTGCCCGCCTGCCATTATAACTGCTTTCATATTTTCAATTCCTTTCCGTTGGTTGTTATTGGTAGTTTATGTAGGGATATTGAAAATATACAGATTCAAAACCGGCGTCTGTCTTGACTTTTTTATAAGAAAATGATAAAATAACCGTAGTTGAGCTTGTGTTCCAAGTTTCTTAATATTTAATTCATAATGTGGTGATACAATATTATACGGATCATTATCAGGAGATTATTATCATGACAAATATTATTTCGTCCGATACCAAACGGCATATGGATCTTTTGGTCACATTGGATCACAAATACATACCTCCGCTTATAACGTTATTGCAGTCGTTTTGCCTGCATCACCCATCGGTGGATGCCACCGTTTGGGTACTGCACTCGGGTATGACGGATGAGCATATCAGCGCTATCCGTAACGGAGTTGACGGACTATTGGTGGATATAATGCCCATGAAGATATCTGACGGCAGGTTCAGCGATATCCCCGTCATAGAGAGATTGCCCGAGGAGTCCTTTTACAGGCTTCTCGCCTTTGATTATCTGCCCCGTGAGGTCTCTCGTTGCTTATACCTTGACCCTGATATTCTTATAAAGGGCAATATTGAGGAAATGTACAATATGCCTCTTGACGGCTGTTACATTGCGGCAGCAGGACACCTTAAGGGCTTCAGAGACACATTCAACAGAATGCGACTGGCGGTGGACACATCCCAGCAAAGATATATCAACTCGGGCGTTGTGCTGATGGACCTTGACGCCATCAGACATGATTTTACGGTTGAGGGCATACTCAAGACCTGCAGAGAAAACTCCGACAAGCTTCTTTTGGGCGACCAAGACCTTGTAAACATCCTTTTTGGCAGTAAGACTGCATTTATTGATGAGCTGATATACAACCTTGACGAGAGAGCGTTCAAGTTCAACAAAAAGATATTCTCTATGGACGATGTAAGAGAAAAAACTGCTATAATTCACTACAACGGCAAATACAAGCCATGGCTTGAGGGCTATAAGGGAGACCTTGACGTGTTCTACCCCGAAGTGCAAAACAAGGGTCCGCAGCCAAAGCTACGGCTGGAGAAGCAGGCTCAGGCGGTTGGCAGGATACTGTTTTCCACTACAAAGAGCAAAATTGTGCTTACGTCCTTTTTGTTGATCGTGCTGGCGTGTGTTTTTTCTTATATATTTTTTGGTAAGGAGCTTTTGCGGATCATTTCGGACCCGCAGATATTCCGACTGTGGCTTGATAAATTCGGCAGGTGGGACGAGATCATTTTTATTCTGATCCGCGCCGTTCAAACAGTCGTTAAAATTATCCCTGCAGAGCCATTGGAGATAGGCTCGGGCTACGCATGGGGCGCTGTGCCGGGTATGCTCTACTGCGTTATAGGAAATCTATTGGGCACGCTTGTAATACTGTTTATCAGTAAGCACTACGGAAACAAGGTCAACGAATACATCAAGTCAAACAAGAGCAGCTTTGCCCTTGACGCCATAGCAACAAGCGAAAAAATATACGTGGCTTTGTTTATACTCTACCTTATCCCCGGCTCACCCAAGGATGGCTTTACGTATCTTGTAGGCTTTTTGCCGGTAAAAACGGTGCCGTTTTTGATAGTATCGTTTATTGCCAGAATGCCGTCGGTACTGTCCTCCACCCTTTGCGGTGCTACGTGGGCAAATCAGCAGTATTCCTATTCCATTCTGATATTTGCAGTGACGATATTGCTCGCGGCGTTGGGCGGACTTGGCTACAAGATGTGGATGAAGAAAAAATCAGAGGAAAAGATCCGTGAAATGGATGATTGATCTGTTGACAAGCAGGAATCAGCGTGGGCAACGCCCTTGTAATAAAAAATATACTGTTTTGAAAGAAAGAGGTTTTTATGAGTAAGCAATTAAAGAGCACATGCTTTGCCATTGCATTTGGCGTGGTGTTGTTTGTGCTGTTACTTAATCTTGGTGCGGTGATGGGCTTTTTGGGCACGATACTCTCTATATTTATGCCGATCATAGCAGGCTTTGTGACGGCGTTTATATTAAATGTGCCGATGTCGGGCTTCGAACGA